>NZ_QXIU01000099.1 GCF_003570935.1 Candidatus Cryosericum odellii | reverse complement strand
CGGGCGCGTCCTTGAAGTAATCATACGGGTAGATGACCCCATGAACGTCACTTGTCTCGAGCAAGGTTATCTTCACAGTCGTGGCAGCCATGGCTACCTTGAACGGGAAGCTCGCGAACACCAGACCCAGTATGAGAATCACACTGAGCAGAACTGACAGGCGCTTCTTCATTCCATTCCTCCCGACTTGCAGAATAGACCCGTGACTTGTTAATATTGTAGTCTCGAGGCAGGAGAATACAATTTATGAGCCACGGTTGAAAGAGATCGGCCGCGACGGAAAGGAGCGACCGTGGAACTCTCACTCTTGCATATGTCAACGGCTCAGCAGGCTCATGATCTTCTGAATGGTCTGGAATGCTACTCTTTGGGAGCCGATATCATGGCAGCCAAAGCGGTATTCCTTGTGATACGAGTGAATGGTCTACTCCCACAGGCTGCCAACATCCTGAAACAGGAGATGCTGGCCAAAGGGGGTGAGGTTGCCGTTCCATCAGGGGCTCTGCGCATGGAAGCAGGACGTGTGGACTGCATCGTGATGGGAACACTTGCCCAGTACACTCGACTAGTCGACATCCTGAAACAGCAACCGTTCGAGCTGCCAGAACTTGCAAAGCATCTGCAGTTGTTTGCAGGACTTGCAGCTGCCCGTCCTGCCAGGAACTGGTTTGGCACAGGTGCCGATATGGCCATCGGAGGCCTGGTCGACTGCGACTTCCGACCGTCGGGAGTCCACGATCACGCGGCCAACACCGTTGCTCTCGCGTGGAATCTCCTCGAGGAGCGATCGGACTTTCTTGTGGTCACGGGTTCCAACAACTCCATGGTACAGGACGTGGCTCAACAACTTGTCTGTACTGCTGGATGCCCCGTTGCAGCATGGGTCCCGAACAGTCAACCGATCACTCTGGCGCCTTCAATGCCTGTCATTGTTCAACGAGGCTACGGGCTGTCCGGCGCCGATGGACCAGTCTTGGCTATGTGCACTGACGAAGGGACAGCAGACTTCATTGAGGAACTCATGTCAGGTGGTATTGCCGCTGAAAGGCTTTTCGTAACGGCCGCACTTCACCACGGCCCTTCCGACACAATCTCTGGCACCCTGGTTCCGGTCAGTCTTCCTCGGTTGGATGCCGTCGTCGTGCGACAACAGGACATCGCTATGCTTTCCATGAGTACGAGAGCATGCGTGCTGACCCGTCTCGTCGACCGTGGAGCACGCGTCTTCATCACGAACGCGCCACGCCACGTCGGCGAACTCCTGGATGCCATCCGCGAGGATCCATGGAACTCATCACCTATTCGAACATAACGTCGACACAGGATACTGCACGCCAGATCGCACTTGAGGGTCATTTGCTGCCATTCGCCGTCATTGCCGAAAAGCAGTCGGCGGGGCGAGGGCGACGTGGCAAGAGCTGGAATTCGCCACAAGGAGGCTTGTGGCTTACGCTGGCCCTGGCCGTGCAGTCGCCTGAGACAGTTCGTCAGTCTGCAATGGTGGCAGCACACGCCGTGGCAAGCGTCGTGGTGACTGAGACTGGCGTTCGCACACTCGTCAAATGGCCTAATGACTTGCTTGTCAAACGTCGCAAGGTCTGCGGTATCCTTGCTGAGACGCTCGTTCAGTCTGAAACGACAACCCTGCTGCTGGGCATCGGCCTTAACGTCAACAACGTCATAACCCCGGACCAGTTGTCACATATGACTTCGCTCAGAGAAGAATTGGGGCGCAGCGTCGACGTACGGCACCTCTGCCAAAACATCCTGGACATGGTAGAACTGGACATAAACTTGCTCATTCTGCATGGCTTTGACACCTTCAGTCCCTGGATGGACGCCAATCTCGCCCTGCGGGACGAACTCGTCACGGTGGAATTCAACGATCAGCGTGAGTCGGGGCGGGTGAGCGGATTGTCAAAAACCGGCGCCCTCCTCCTCAAGAACCCTGACGGGTCACTCACGGAGGTGGACGCCGGCAGCGTCTACGACTGGTAAACAGCTTTCACCGACTCAGTGCTTATCGGTGTTGAGCCGGGCCGCCTTCAGGACATTGTCGAACAGCATAAGGGTCGTCAGTACGCCGACTCCACCAGGCACCGGTGTTATCAGCGATGCCTTCGAGCGAACGCCCTCGAAATCGACATCACCTACGATTTTCCCATTGACATCATTGATGCCCACGTCGATGACAACAGCACCATCCTTTACGTACTCAGCCGTAATCGCCCTTGGTCTCCCCATCGAGACGACCAGAATGTCTGCCTCGCGTGTATACTTGGCAAGGTCGACGGTCTTGGAGTGGCATACTGTGACCGTGGCGTCACGCTGCAGCAGCAGGGAAGCAACTGGCTTGCCCACAATGTTACTACGACCTACAACGACGGCGTTCTTGCCCTGGATGCGAACACCATAGTTCTCCAGGAGAGAGATAATCGATCTTGCAGTGGCCGGGACAAAGCGAGGCTTACCAATCATCAACTGCCCCATATTGAAAGGGTGGAACGCATCAACATCCTTGTCGGGACTAATGCCGTGCAAGATTGAATCCACATCATATTCCTTTGGCAAGGGAAGCCCGACCAGGATACCGTCGACATCCTTCGAATCGTTCAGCCTGTGGATAAGGTCAAGTACCTCGGCAGCTCCGACTGACTCATCGATTTTTCGAAGCTCAACATAGAACCCGAGTTCCACACCCTTGTGTGACATGTTCTTGAAGTAGACCATGGTCGACGGGCTGTTGCCAACAACAATCACGCTCAGCGAAGGATTGTGTCCCTCCGACTTTAAGCGCTCGACCTCCTTAATGATCTCAGCCTCGATCTTACGAGTAAACAATGATGCTTCCATGATTGATCCCATATTCATCTCCTTTTCGAGGTGACCCGCCGGCTACCCGACCGGTCCGGGAGTGTAGTGTTTACCATCATATCCAAGCAGTACCTTGGTGCCGGCACAGGCGGGGCCATCCCCACTTGTTCTTGCTCATGTGCACTCTGACCTCCGCGACGGAGAACTGCCGAAGAAGGGTTCTCCCCCGTCGTACAGAAGCCCGCAAACAGCGCAACGCCACATGGGAATGATAATCACCTCTATCATCAGTGTAGTTGGAACGCTAATGCAATCAATGACCTGCCGTTTGCCCGCCGGCAACGCTCATTCTGTCACCAGAAGAGGTTTCAGCTGATCCAGAGTCATGCGTGTGTCAACCTTTCCCTGAATGACTCTTCCTGCACCGCCCGATTTGGCACCGAAGGTCTCCTTCATCCGTGCACTGAAGGTTGCCAGCAGTGCCTCACTGCCGATCGGCACCGAGCAGACGAACTGCCCATCAGTGCCGCCGCCAGGGTAGACGAGAATGCATAGTGGGCCCGAAGCCGAAGTCAACTTGGCTGTCACCATGCGGGCGAGCTCGGTGGGGACCCCATCGAGAACCATCACGGCAACACCATGTAAGGCGATCTCGTCCAGAGCCTGGTGAGCAAGCTCATCCGCAGCCATCGCCAGCAGACCCTTGACCTGCCTGGCTGCGTCATGGTCGCGCTGCTGCAACCTCGCAATCGAAGCCAAGATATCGCCAAGCCCACATGTCAGTTGCTGTTCGATTTCCCGAAGCACAGCGTCGTTTTGCCTGTAATATGCCGTCGCTGTCCGCCCTGCAACAAAGTAGAGACGAGTGTTACCACGCACTTTGTCACTTCGTATGATGGCAAACGCACCAATCTCGCCGGTCGACGCAACGTGAGTTCCGCCACACGGATTGGTGTCCAGATCCCCGATCCGAACAAGGCGGAGCGGTCCACCTGCAAGTTCGGGTACCTTGCGCACATCGTACGCAGCGATGTCCGCCCTGTCCACAAACAACGTCTCGACCGGTAGACACCGCCAGATAGCTTGTTCTACGGCGTCTTCGATCTCTGTCAGGACACTGCCGCTGACCGCTGTGGCCTCGACCTCTATACTGGCTTCCTCTTCGGTCATGTGAAAGGACAGCGTCCGAATGCCCCTGTCATCCAGCAACCTGCTTAGAATGTGCTGAGCCGAATGCAGCTGCGTGTGACGGCCCCGTCTCTCGGCGTCGACAACGCAGAGCAGATGCAGACCGACGTCAGCAGAGGATCCCAGAGGTAGTACAACATATGGACCGGCTTCATCCTGTTGAGCGTCAAGGATGGTTATGTCACCGACTGTTCCTCCGTCAGCGAGTTGCCCACCGCACTCCGGATAAAAGTATGTTTTCTCGAACCGGACGACAAGGCCGCGCTCCGTCTCCACGGTTGCAGTCACGATTCCATCGAATTGGAGCTTGCTGCCTTCCTCCCAGTACCCTTTCTGCATGTCGGACTCCCCTGTACCTATTCCGGCTTTTTCGCACGAAGCGATTTCAAATACCCGATGATCACATGTTCGTACCCCGCTCCAGTGGGTAGATAGATGGCTCGGTCATGCACCTCATCAGGGAAGTACTCCTGAGCCACCCAGTTGCCAGGAAAATTGTGTGGATATTTGTACAATGCCTGCCCGGCGCGACTGTTCTTGAGCTGAATTGGGGTGTCGACGTTCTTCGTCTGTTGTGCAAGATCTCGTGCACGGCGCATGGCGCCCAACACCGAATTGTTCTTGCGACTTCCTGCAAGGTAGATGACCGCCTCCGTCAGGTTCAGCATCGCTTCCGGCAACCCCACCGCATGCACGGCATCGTATGCCGCCATCGCCATTACAACGGCAAACGGATTCGCCAGACCGACGTCCTCTGCCGCGAAGATGATCATGCGCCGAGCCACGAAGAGAGGGTCGTCTCCTGCGTCGATCATGCGCGCCATGTAGTACAGCGCAGCGTCCGGATCAGATCCGCGCATCGACTTGATGAATGCCGAGGCAAGGTC
>NZ_QXIU01000098.1 GCF_003570935.1 Candidatus Cryosericum odellii | reverse complement strand
TTCTACCGCCGCGAGGACAAGGTCCACGTGTCCGGCCATGGCGCTCAGGGAGATCTCAAGCTGATGCTCTCGCTGACGCGCCCCAAGTTCTTCGTGCCGATTCACGGGGAGTACCGGCATCTTCTCTGGAACAAACGCCTTGCCGAGAGCGTCGGTATCCCGGGCTCACACGTTTTTATCCTCGAAAACGGTCAGTGCTTCACGGTGGACAGCGAACACCTGACCGCCCTCAAGCGCATACCCGCCGAAGGGCTGTTGATCGATGGCCTCGCCCTGGGGTTACCCGATAGTCCTATCCTCACCGACCGTGCCCGCTTGGCCAAAGACGGCATCCTGGTCTCTGTCGTAAGCATTGACCGGATGACAGGAAAGATCCTTGCCGGCCCGGAAATCGTGTCCAAGGGAGTCGTGACTGACGACGACGCAATCCTGACGGATCTGACTCGCGAGATGAAGGCCTACATGGTGACCCATCGCAACAAGGATGTGCGCGCGACGCCTGATTTGCAGCTTGACTTACGCAAATTCTCGGCTAAATATATATACGACAAAACGCGCCGGCGGCCTATCGTCATCCCGGTCATTCTGGAGCGCTAGTCTCAAACCCTTCAGGCGGGGGTGGCGAAATGGCAGACGCGCTAGGTTCAGGTCCTAGTGATCGCAAGGTCGTGAGGGTTCAACTCCCTCTCCCCGCACCACTTGGCGAGAAGATACACTGATTCTTATGATGTTGGAGCACTGTCTTGACATTATGGGCCCCGAGAGGGGCCCTTGTGATTATCCGTCTGCTCCGGCCTCGTTGCCATCAGGCCAGTGCTGTCTATAATGGGAGTTACTATGAAAGATTACCGTCGCTTACGTTTCTTTTGCATTGCAGCCCTTGCCGTGGCTCTTGTCGTTGTGGCCATACCGTCAGCCCGAGGCGCCACAGCCATTGAGGTTCTCGTCGACAAATCATTCCACATCACGGTCCTGAGAACCGCATCTGGCACTCTCGTATTTCCGGACGCGACCGGAACCACTGGCGACAGTGCCACTCCTGTCGGCACATACAAGGTGACTGAGAAGCAAGCCAACCCGAGCTGGCACTGGGAAGGCAAGGTATACGCCCCTTACCTTCAAGATAAGGCAAATGGTCTGGGGGTTCGCTGGATCGGCATTTCGCTCCCATCGTACGGGTTGCACGGAACAGACGAGCCGTTTAGCATCGGCAAGGACGTATCGCATGGGTGCGTACGCCACCAGAATGCCGACGTGACGAAAGCCTTCCCAATGATCCCGACAGGAACGCCGGTCAGTATCATTGAGACTCCAGTTCCTCAGCAGACCGAGGGCATGGTCACCGACTTCCTGGAGCTATACGATCTTCTCGCAGTCATGGGAGGCTCCCACTAGGAGCTGAAATCTTCGACGCCGACAAAGGAGGTGGGAGGCCGTGCGCTCGACAAGGAGCGGGTCTCCATTGTAATGGAGAAACTCTCGAAGCATCAGATAATTGTCCTGATCATCGCTGTTCTCGCCTTGGGAATGGGCACCGGGTTGTTTGTCGGCTCGCGTCTCTACAAATCTGCACCCAACCCACTCCCACAGATTGTCGATAATCCGTCGACGACGGATATCGTACCTGCGGCCCCGGTTTCCATCAATGTGTATGTGACTGGTGCCGTCCTCCATTCAGCTGTCTACGCGCTGCCGGAAGGCTCCATTGTCCGGGATGCAGTGGCGGCTGCGGGAGGGGCTACGAGCGACGCAGATCTCATTGCGGTCAACCTGGCAGCTCAACTGGACGATGGTGAACAAGTCACGGTCCCGGTAAAGTCAGCAGATGGTGCCAGCACCGTAGTGTCTTCCACATCGCCCTCCTCAAGCGTCCATGCACGAATCAGTATCAACCACGGAACACTGGCCGATCTCGATACGCTTCCTGGCATTGGGCCGGCGAAAGCGCAGGCCATTCTGGATTACCGGGCGCAACACGGCTCGTTCAAACGACTTGAAGACCTTCAGAACGTCAAGGGCATCGGCACCAAAACCTACGAAGACCTGAAATCCCTCATCACCCTTTAGCCGTCGTGATAAGACTGCGACTCGTCACGCTCGTAGCCCTGACGGTCGTAGCTGGGGCTCTGTCGGCTGGAACCAAAGGAGTCACGGCAATACTCGCCTTTGCTGTTCTAGCTAGTCTGGGCGTAGTCTATGTCGTACAAACTCGACATCCACGGCTCAATCTTATCCGCGTCGTGCTCGCACTCTCTCTCTTCTGGCCGTCGTTTGCCATGGCAAAGAGAGTTATTCAATCTTCTGCCTCGGGGCAGCTCAGTCCCGATACGTCAGTTGTCACTGGCACAGCCCTTACGCCTTCTGTTGCACGAAGTACCGGAGGCATGGGGTTTGAACTGTCAACAATGACGGCAAACGGCATCTCCCTCAGCCGCCCGGTGACCGTCCAAGTATTGATGCCCGATCGCCGCGCTGGTCCGACATTTGGTCAACAGATACGTGTCTCGGGGAAGATTGGCACAACCAACCCCGCTCTCAATCCGGGAGAGGAACGGCCCGGTCCGCCACCCCCGGCGCTGTTTCTCGGACAAGACATCCAGGCCCTTCCCAGCCACTCTCTTGCAGCACGGTGGGGCCGATTGACGGGACACGCACGAGACCTCATCGAACTCCGTGCGCGGCAGTTGTTGAGCTATAAGGCATTCGGATTTCTCGAAGAGCTCCTTCTTCATCGCAGACTCTTTGGAACAGTCGACCGCCATCTCTTCTCGATCACTGGTACCAGCCATCTGCTCGCCATTTCTGGTCTTCACCTCTCACTGGTTTTCGCCGTCATGTCGATGCTCCTTGGTCTGATGTTCTCTGAAAGAAGTATCGGCAAGACACTAGCTCCACTCGTCGCCACCTTCGTCTACCTGGCATTCATCGATTTCCCCCTGAGTGCCGATCGAGCATTCGTGATGCTGTGCGTTTTCACGGTGACCCG
>NZ_QXIU01000097.1:1884-2832 GCF_003570935.1 Candidatus Cryosericum odellii | reverse complement strand
CTCACGCTGCTGGGTTGCGCCCGACCCGAGACGTTGATACAATGAGCATATGACGAACCGAGTAGTGCTTGTCGATGGAAGTTCGATTCTGTACCGGGCTTTTTTTGCCATGCCCCATCTCAGCACCGCCACCGGCGTCCCCACCGGAGCGATTCTGGGAACCACGACGATGCTGCTGACCATCATCGAGGAGCTTCAACCACAGTACATGGGTGTCTTCTTTGACCGCAAGGCAGCGACCTATCGCCACGAGATGTTCGAAGAGTACAAGGCCAATCGAGAGGCCATGCCCGACGAACTCGTCAGCCAGCTCGTCAACCTCAAACAACTCATCCGTTCCCTGGGGATCGTCACACGCGAAAAGGATGGGTTCGAAGCAGACGATTTCATCGGTATCTACAGCAAGGTCGCCAGCCAGGCGGGGGTCCCCTGCATCATCTATTCCGGGGACAACGATCTGCTCCAGTTGACAGACGGTAACACGTCAGTACGCATTACAGTCAAGGGAGTGAAGGAGATCAGAGAGTATACTCCTGCGGCAATTCTCGAGGAGTTCGGCCTCGCAGCCCCCCAACTGATCGACGTGAAAGCACTCAAGGGGGATTCGTCCGACAACATCCCCGGGGTACACGGCATCGGTGAGAAAACCGCCCTGAAACTGGTTCAGGAGTTTGGTTCAGTACAGGCATTACTCGAGAACGGCGGCCCCGAACGCTACAGGACCCTGCTGGCCGAGAACCGGGATCTCATCATGCGCAACCGCTCGCTGGTCACGATCCAGATGAACCTGGACGAACCGACCAGGATCGCTGATCTGGACCGCAGCACCCCCGATGTTGAGCTGAGCGCCCAGCTGTTCCAGATGTTGTCCTTTGCGACGCTGAGCCGGCGTGCATCGAAGGTCCTCGGCATGCCATCGCTTGCAGTGGCGCCGATACCGGACCATCG
>NZ_QXIU01000097.1:0-1875 GCF_003570935.1 Candidatus Cryosericum odellii | reverse complement strand
TCGAAGGACAGGGGTTCACGGTGGCTCGTCGAACGAAGGACAACGCTTCGTCAATGCACATCGACGCCATGTTCGGTTCTCTTCCCGAGGCCCTCCATTCAGACAGTGCGTCCATGACGTATGTCTACGACTACAAGAGACTCTGTCACACCCTTGCACCGTTTGGCCTGGCCGCTCCTGCTCCTATCCGTGACATCATGCTTGCACAGTACCTGCTGGATCCTGACCAGAAAGCCTGGGGTCTTGACCGCATCGGTGACGCATGGGGACTGGCTGGAGACACCTCGACTGCCGAGGGATTGGCCGACCTTGTCTATCGTGTCTCCTACCCCATCGACGCGGCGCTCGAGGAATCGCATCTTACGAGTACCCTGAACGAAATGGAGATTCCGTTTGCAGCGGTGCTCGCAGACATGGAGATGGCAGGCATACGCACGGATACTGCTTACCTGCGAACCTTCGGAGCGAAGCTCGGCATTCGTATTGCTGAACTGGAGCGCCAGGCGTACGAGCTCGTCGGCACGCACGACTACAGCCTTCAGTCTCCAAAACAGCTGGGCACGCTCCTTTTCGACGTGCTGGGACTTGCTCCGACCAAGAAAACCAAGACGGGTCTGAGCACCGACGTCGAATCCCTGGAAGCAATCCAGAAGGAACACCCGGCGATTCCGCTTATCCTGGAACTCCGTCAGTTGACCAAGATCAAGGGAACCTATACGGATTCGCTGGTGCGATATGTCACGCCGGACGGGAAGATTCACCCCACCTTCCTCCAGACCGGTACGTCGACGGGACGTATCAGCTGCATCGACCCCAACCTGCAGAACATCCCAGCCAGAACCGAGGTCGGGCGCGAAATCAGACAGGCATTCATACCCAGTCACGACGGCTGGGTCCTTGTCTCGGCAGACTACTCCCAGATCGACCTGAGGATGCTTGCGCATCTTTCTGCGGACGCGAACCTGTGCAATGCATTTGCCCAAGGTGAAGACATTCACCTGCACACGGCTTCGCAGGTCTTTGACGTTCCAGAATCAGCCGTGACTCCCGAGATGCGAAAGCGTGCCAAGACTATCAACTTCGGTATCATCTACGGCATCTCTCCATATGGTCTCTCACGACAGCTCGGCATCGGTGGCGAAGAGGCTCGACAATATATCGAACGCTACATGGAGCGGTTCCCCGGCATCCGGAACTACCGTGACCGTGTCGTCGAGGCAGCCCAGCGCGATGGCTATGTAAAGACGATTCTTGGACACCTGCGGAGAGTCCCGCACATCAACAGTCGCAACAACATGGAGCGACAGGAAGCCATTCGGCAAGGGTTCAACGCCGTCGTCCAAGGAAGCTCCGCCGACGTCATCAAGATGGCCATGATATCACTGAGCAAGGACCTTCAGCCTCTCAAGGCACGCATGGTCCTTCAGGTACACGACGAAATCGTCGTCGACACGCCACCCGACGAACTCGAGCGTGTCCGCGGGATGATGCAGAGGTCCATGGAATCAGCGATACACCTTTCGATCCCCCTCGTGACTCACCTTTCTTGCGGCTCGAACCTGCGGGACCTCGAATGAGTATCGACGTTGGACTCACCGGCAACATTGCCTCTGGCAAGAGCATGATCTCCGGCATGTTACGGGAGTACGGAGCAGCGGTGCTGGACGCAGATTCAGTGGGCAAGAATGTCCTTGCCAACAACGTTGAAGGGGCGCTTGAGCAAGTGCGTTCTTCCTTTGGCGATGGTATCTTCGATGGAAAGCAACTCAATCGCCATCTCCTCGGCAATCTTGTCTTCGGACATCCCGATCTCCTGAAGGAACTCAACGATATCATGGTGCCCATTATGACAAGACTGGTCGCCAATGAGATCAC
>NZ_QXIU01000096.1 GCF_003570935.1 Candidatus Cryosericum odellii | reverse complement strand
AGCTCCGCCGACGTCATCAAGATGGCCATGATATCACTGAGCAAGGACCTTCAGCCTCTCAAGGCACGCATGGTCCTTCAGGTACACGACGAAATCGTCGTCGACACGCCACCCGACGAACTCGAACGTGTCCGCGGGATGATGCAGAGGTCCATGGAATCAGCGATACACC
Source organism: Candidatus Cryosericum odellii (assembly GCF_003570935.1). GTDB lineage: Bacteria > Caldisericota > Caldisericia > Cryosericales > Cryosericaceae > Cryosericum > Cryosericum odellii. The sequence continues at coordinate 9,633 of NZ_QXIU01000096.1, read as the reverse complement.
TTTCGATCCCCCTCGTGACTCACCTTTCTTGCGGCTCGAACCTGCGGGACCTCCAATGAGTATCGACGTTGGACTCACCGGCAACATTGCCTCTGGCAAGAGCATGATCTCCGGCATGTTACGGGAGTACGGAGCAGCAGTGCTGGACGCAGATTTAGTGGGCAAGAATGTCCTTGCCAACAACGTTGAAGGGGCGCTTGAGCAAGTGCGTTCTTCCTTTGGCGATGGTATCTTCGATGGAAAGCAACTCAATCGCCATCTCCTCGGCAATCTTGTCTTCGGACATCCCGATCTCCTGAAGGAACTCAACGATATCATGGTGCCCATTATGACAAGACTGGTCGCCAATGAGATCACAATCCTTCACCGAACATCAACCGTCGTGGTCCTGGACGCGGCGATTCTGATCGAGGCCAGCTGGCAGAACCTGGTCGATGAGATCTGGGTTGTGAAAGCATCGAAGAACGAACAGCTGGAACGCCTCATGACGCGCGATCATCTTGCGCGCGATGAAGCCATCAGCCGAATTGAAGCACAGATGCCGCTGGCTCAGAAACTGGCGTACGCCGACGTCATCATCGACAACACGATGGACGTCGAGCAGACTCGAAAACAGGTGGAGATGCTTTGGAAAACGCGCTTACAGAACCGCTGAGTTACTCGAAAGTATCGACGTACAACGAGTGCCCTAGAAAATTCGAGTTCAAGTATATTCAGAAGATCCAGGAGCCTTCCCACTGGTATTTCAGCTATGGCAAGAGTATCCACGCAGTTCTCGAGAGACTGCTCTCATGCCACCTGGGAGAAGACGGGCAACTGTACGGGGATGATGCAGCTCTCTTCCCCACTTCTCTCTCCCAGCTTCTGGACGAGAACTGGTTGACAGAGGGGTATACCGACCCCAGTGATGAAGATAAGAAACGACGTCAGGCCCTGCACGTACTTACAGCATTCTTCCCGGTTTTCCGGTCCACATGGACACAGATGGTCTATGTAGAGCACCTCATCAACACGCAGATCGACGGCATCCCGTTTACAGGCATTGTGGACCGAATCGACCAAATCAGCGACCGTGTGCTCCGCATCGTCGACTACAAGTCCGCGAAACCGAGAGAAGTGTCAACACTGACATCTCATCGGTTTCAGGTAGCGCTGTATGCTTCGGCACTGAGTCAATTGAAAGAGTTTGAGGGCAAGCGGTTCATCCTTCAGACCTACTATCTCCGCGAAAACCTCAAAGCGGAGATGGACGAGGGGGCAGAAAACTGTATTGCCAAGTCGCGCGAAGTCCTCGTGAAGACCGCCCATCGGATCCTTCAGGGTGATTTTCGTGGAAAACGCGGCAGCAAGTGCTTTTCGTGCGACTACCGAGGCGTCTGCCCCGTATTCCGCCATATCTAGTTGTTGCCTTTCTTAGACACCAGACAACCCCTGCCCGCATGTCACGTGGCAGGGGTTGTTGCACAAACGTCTGTCTCGACTTGTTGCTACATCTTCGACTTCAGCAAGTCGCCCAGGCGATGGACCCCTTCGGTGATGTGCTCGGGATCCACGGCCGAGAAGTTCAACCGCATATGGCAGTTGTCGTTCCGATGAGGATAGAAGGCAATACCCACAACATATGCAACCTTGGCGCTGATCGCCTCGCGCAACATCGCTGCCGTGTCGATGCTTTCCGGAACCTTCACCCATACAAACAGACCGCCCTGAGGATCAGTCCAACTGGCCGCCTGCCGGGAAGTACTGTTCAAGAGCGGCAGATCATTGCATTCTTCTTCTTGGGATACTCGCGCCGAACGACGGCGACGTACTCATCCAGCCAGCCACGGCTGACAAACTCGTACGATATATACTGGGTCAAGGCCGGAGAACAAAGGTCCGCCGCCTGCTTTCCCAACGATGATCTTGTTCATGATGTCTTCGCGGGCGACGACCCACCCCAGACGAAGCCCGGGGAAACTGATCTTCGAGAACGTGCGCAGTTCTACGACACGATCCTTGCCACTTAACGCCAGCAGCGATGGAATTGGCTCACCCTCAAAGCGGATCTCGCCGTATGGATCGTCTTCAACAATGAGCAAATCATACGTGTGAGCCAGCTCAATCAGTTTCTTGCGCCGTTCCAGCGTCATCGTGACGCCAGCAGGGTTGTGAAAGTTGGGCACCGTGTAGACGAACTTCGGGCGGATGTGCGCCTTCTGCAGCTCCTTGAGTTTGTCCTCCAGGATGTCCATCTGCATCCCATCGTTGTCCAGCGGAATGGTACAGAATTTCAGCCTGCATGCTTGCAAAAGCCTGGATTGCTCCGAGATAGGATGGCTCTTCCACAATGACGGTGTCACCTGGATTCACAAAAACCTGTGCCACCAGGCTGAGACCCTGCTGTGAAGCGGTGGAAATGAGGACGTTTTCCAGATCGATGCCTTTGACCCCCTCCTTTCTCCATGCGATCCATAAGCAGAACACGCAACTTCTTGATGCCCTCGGTAGACCCATATTGGAGGGCCTTCTTGCCGTATTCCCTGAGCGCAAACGTGCTTGCCTCGATAACGCGGTCAATGGGAAAGAACCGATCGTCCGGCATGCCTCCGGCCAATGAAATGATCTCTGGACTGTCGACGAGTTTGAGGAGCTCTCGAATCTCAGATGGTCTGAAACTCAGCGCCCGTTCTGAGAACAACTCTTCTGCATTCAACGACATCGATATGCCTCCGCATTCTGATGACATTTCGGCAAGTGCCCATTGCACAAAGCATATGAGACTACTTACCAATGAAGTATACCCCTATTGAGTATAACGCGAAAAGTTCGCCACGAAGGCGGGCATCGGTCGTCAGTTAGACGCTGCAGCAAGTGCTTTTCCTGTGATTACCAAGGCGTCTGCCCCGTGTATCTAGTTGTTGCCTTTCTTAGACACCAGACAACCCCTGCCCGCATGTCGCGTGGCAGAGGTTGTTGCACGTCTGTTTTGAGCAGTTGCTAGATCTTCGACTTCAGCAAGTCGCCCAGGCGATGGATCCCTTCGGTGATGTGCTCGGGATCCACGGCCGAGAAGTTCAACCGCATATGACAGTTGTCGTCCCGAAGAGGATAGAAGGCAATGCCCGTAACATATGCAACCTTGGCGCTGATCGCCTCACGCAACATCACCGCCGTGTCGATGCTTTCCGGGACCTTCACCCACACAAATAGACCGCCCTGAGGATTCGTCCAACTGGTGCCTGTCGGGAAGTACTGTTCAAGAGCAGAGATCATTGCATTCTTCTTCTTGAGATACTCGCGCCGAACGACGGCGACGTACTCATCCAGCCAGCCACGGCTGATAAACTCATACGCTAAGTATTGAGCATCGTTCGGAGCACAGAGGTCTGCTGCCTGTTTACCAACGATGAATTTCTTCATGACGTCTTCACGGGCGACGATCCACCCGAGACGCAGCCCAGGGAAACTGATCTTCGAGAACGTGCGCAGCGCTATGACGTAATCCTTGCCACCCAACGCCAGCAGGGAGGGAATTGGCTCACCCTCAAAGCGGATCTCGCCGTATGGATCGTCTTCCACAATGAGCAGGCCATACGTGTGAGCCAGCTCAATCAGCTTCTTGCGACGCTCCAGCGTCATGGTGACGCCAGCAGGGTTCTGAAAGTTGGGTATCGTGTAGATGAGCTTCGGGCGAATGTGTGCCTTCTGCAGTTCCTTGAGTCTGTCCTCCAGGATGTCCATCTGCATCCCATCGTTGTCCAGCGGGATGGGACAGAACTTCGCCTGCATGCTTGCAAAAGCCTGGATTCCTCCAACATAGGATGGATCTTCGACAATGACGGTGTCGCCGGGGTTCACGAAGACCTGCGCCGCCAGGCTGAGACCTTGTTGTGAAGCGGTGGAAATAATGATGTTGTCCAGAGAGATGTCCTTGACGCCCTCGTTTGCCATGCGATCCATGAGCAGAACACGCAGCTTCTTGAGGCCCTCGGTAGACCCGTACTGGAGAGACTCCTGGCCGTATTCCCTGAGCGCAAACATGGTTGCTTCCATAACGCGATCGACGGGGAACAACCGCTCGTCTGGCATGCCTCCGACAAATGAGACGATTTCCGGACTGTTGACAAGTTTCTGGATCGCCCGAATCTCGGACCCTCTGAAGCTCAGCGCCCGTTCTGAGAACAACTCTTCTGCGTTCAACAACATCGATATGCCTCCGTACTGTGATGGTATTTCAGCAAGTGTCCACTGCAGAACATACGAGACTACTTACCGATGAAATGTAGTATACCCCTAATGGGCACAACGAAAAGCCCGCTATAAGAGCGGGCGTGGTCGTCAATTAGACTAGTAAGCCTGTTCTAGAGACCAATTTCGGTAGCAATCTCCTTCATGGAACTCAGGCCGATCGTAACAAACTTGTACAGATCGAGTCCCATCTCCTGACAAGCAAGCATCTGATCCCGGTTTGCTCCAGCGGCAAAACGCTTCTCCTTGAAGCGAACCATGATAAAATCCGTATCAAGCTGCGCAAGCTTCTTCTCCGGTCGAATGAGAGCACACGCGACAATGAGGCCGGACAACGGGTCCGCGGCGTACAATGCCTTGTCCATCATGCTCTTGCGCGGCAGACCATGCAGCGCGTTATGGACGCGCACCGCATAACAGATGTCCTCAGGCACTCCCATCAGATGCAGTTGCTCTGATCCGACAATACTGTGCATGTTTGGCTTGTCCTTGGTCTCACCATAGTCGATGTCATGGACAAGGCCTGCCAGGCCCCATTTCTCGACGTCCTCATGAAAGTGCACTGCAAGGCCACGCATAATGGCCTCGACGGCGAGCATGTGGTTGACCAGGTTCCGCGACGGTGTCCTCTCGACGATGACCTGATACAGGTCCTCGCGGTCCATGGACTATGCTTCGGGCCCAGGGACGGACGGTTCGGCTGGAGCCGCGCTGTCGTCGGTCACCCCAGACTGCTCGATATCCACGCCAGATTCGCAGGTCAGCTCTTCAGGTCTCATCTCTTCGGGACCCTGAGTAAGTACAAGCCTCTCTGCACAATTCTTCCTGACTGCAAACCAGGCGGTCAGCCCCAGTGTCAGAACAAACGCGTAGTTCACAGTCGTGAACAGGATGACGAGAGCCACGTTCACCCATGTGGGCATCTGGAAAGTGGGATGGGATGCTGCGTAGTTGCTGACATAGAAGGAAATAAAGCTGCTCAACAACCACTGCATGGTATAGTAGGCGGCTACCAGCGCGGTCGTAAGCAGGAGGAACAGGCTCACTTTCCCTTCCTGAGAGCGCCTATAGGAGATTGCCAGCACCAGCCCCGCTATCGACAGGACCACGTACCCAAGATTGAAGAAAAAGTCGGTACTGAAAATCGCACTGAATGGAATCATGATGCACCACCTTTGCCTTNNTTGTGGAGGCTCCTGCCTTCGCTGTTTGACCGGTTGGCCGTCTCCTCGCCCGTGGTCCCTTGTTCAGGAACTCGAACTCTACTCTACCCTTGTCTCCAAGCTTCAGGTAGGCCGAGAAGGGCCTGTTGTACTTCGATACGAAGTCCTCGATGAGCTCTGTCTTGCCCTTTTCGAGCAGGTTACGGGCCATGTCACGGTCAATAGTCTTGCCAGCATAGACTCTCTTCATCTGGAAACGGCAGTCGGTTGTAGCGCACCGGTAGTGCTCCACAGTCTCTACCACTGAACCCTGACACACGGGACAACGACCCAATGACTCCTCATTGACGATGGGTTCGGTAGCCGCAGAACTGCCACCCGACCCTTCAGCAAACTCCCATTCCAGCTTGTTGTCGGGCTTGAGTAGAAGCCGCGCACTGAATTTGAACCCGCGCCTGCTCACGAATCCGTCAAGCATCTCCGTCCTCTTCTCGGTCATAAGCTGCAAGGCCTCTTCACGACTGATGGAGCGTCTGAGAATCATCTTCGGAATGCTGAACTTGCAGTCCGTCTTCTTGCGACCATGGTGTTCGCAGACATACGATGAAGGGTGCTCAAGCACGTTGCCGCCGCAGATGGGACACACACCCAGTGGTTCCGCCGACTCGATGCCGATCTGCGTGGGAGTTTCGTACCCCTTGATCTTCTCGATCATCTGACGCGTGAACGCCTCGATACGGTCCAGGAATTCCGCGTTGTCCAATGACCCCTTCTCTATCTTGCGCAGACTCATTTCCCAGTCACCGGTAAGGTCCGGAGCCACAAGATCCGACAACTGGATCGCCTCAAGGAGATCAATCAGGTCAACACCACGCCTTGTGGCGACCAGACTCCGAGCTTTCCGCTCGACAACGCCGGTCCGGATAAGCTTCTCAATAATCTCTGCACGTGTGGCAGGAGTCCCCAGGCCACGTTCTTTCATTGCCTCAGCCAGTTCCTCGTCATCAACGAATTTTCCCGCCGTCTCCATGGCAGCGATAATGGAGGCGTCCGTGAACCGCGACGGAGCCTTGGTCAGCTTATGTTCGCTCTCAACCCTGAACGCCTGGATGCTCAACTTCTCCTTGAGGTCCGGCAAATCCTTGCTGTCGGCCTCACGTGGAGCGACCTCCAGCCATCCCGAGGTCTTTACGACTCTGCCGTCACTGCCAAATGTCTCACCCTCGACAACAGTCTCGACACGGGTAAGCATCAGAACGGCTTCAGGGTAGAACTGTTCGAGGAATCGGCGTACAACCAGGTCATAGACCACACTCTCGTCATGAGAGAGCGTGCTTCGATCCAGCCGCGTGCCAGTCGGAATGATGGCGTAGTGATCGCTGACTTTCTCGTCGTTGAAGACGAAGGGTCGCATCTTCCACCCCTCGTGTTGCACGTGTTGCACGTACGAGGCATATTCCCCAGTCGCCAGGTCTCCGAGCACCGTGACGACTTCCTTGCGAAGCGCCTTGGGCAGATACTTGCTGTCTGTTCTCGGATACGTTATGGCGCGTTTCTCTTCATAGAGAGACTGTGCTGCCCTGAGCGTTCGGCTCGCGCTCAAACCGTTCAGGCCGTTTGCTTCTCGCTGCAGCAGTCCAAGATCATACAGGTACGGTACCTGCATACGGTTCTCTTTCTGAGCAACCGACGCAACCACCCCTTTGTGCCCTGAACACTTCTTCGCAATGGCTTCGGCGGCGGCCTGATCGGCGAGTCTGCTCTCTGATCCCCGATGCCATAGCCCCGCATAAGTCGGTTCACCATGCGGCACGACCTTGAACTCGGCGTCGACCTCGAAATAAGGCACGGGGATGAATGCCTGAACTTCCTTCTCGCGCTTCGCGATGAGTCCCAGAACTGGTGTCTGCACGCGCCCCACCGTGACAAGCGACCCATTGCGCCTCGTCAGTCCCCGGGTGGCGTTGATGCCAACCAGCCAGTCTGCCTCNNAGCCACAAGCGTGACGAAGGTTTCTTCCCCCCGGCCTGTGCATAGATGTTGCGGAAGATCAGCTCACCCTCGCGACCTGCATCGCACGCATTGATGACTTCGTCCACTTCCTTGGAGACGATCAGTTTCTTGAGTGCGTTGAAACGCTCCTCGGCACCCTCGAGAACGGAGAACCTGAACGCCTCAGGGATGATCGGCAGGTAGGAAAGCAGCCATTGCTTGTACTTTTTATCATAGTCTTCGGGCTCTGCCAATCCAACAAGGTGGCCCACCGCCCACGAAACTATGTAGTGTTCGCCTTCGTAATAGTCACGGGTCTTCTTGCAGTGATCAATGACCGCAGCAAGTTGCTCGGCCACACTCGGTTTCTCTGCTATGACAAGCTTCTTCACGGCTGCTCCTTGGATGCCTCGACAGTAACGGCCCTCATTATACACACAAAAGACCTCGGGCAAGTGCCTGAGGCTTCTCAGTCGACAAGGCCCCGTGAGGGGTTGAAGACAAATTAAGACTGGTGCGCCCGACAGGATTTGAACCTGTAATCTACGGCTCCGGAGGCCATCGCCTTATCCAGTTGGGCCACGGGCGCACACGCTGGAAAGTATAGCAGAAAGGCCGGCCCTGTACAAGGTCGGCCTTTGGCTCAGCGCCTCACAAAACAGGACCCAGAACTCGGTTATTCCACTGTCACACTTTTGGCCAGATTCCGCGGCTGGTCCACGTCCAGACCCTTGCCATCTGCCGTATAGTATGCCAGAAGCTGGAGCGGCAATAAATAGATGACCGGAGAGAACAACTCTTCAACCGGCGGCATCGGGATGAAGTCGGTAGCGATGCTTTGTGCTCTCTTGTCCTTCTTGTCGGCCAATACTACCAGGGGGGAATCGCGCGCGATGGACTCCTGCAGATTCGAGTAGATCTTCTCGTACAGCACCCCCTGCGGAAGGATACCCACCACAGGGACATCTTCGTCCAGCAAGGCGATGGGGCCATGCTTGAGTTCTCCCGCAGCGTATCCTTCTGCGTGGATGTAGCTGATCTCCTTCATCTTGAGCGCGCCCTCCAATGCAATGGGGTAGTTGACGCCGCGCCCAACATAGATCATGTCGTGGACTTTGTAGAACTTGCGCGCAATCGTCTCCATGATGCCTACGTATTCGAGGACCTGTTCACACTTCTGGCTGAGACTGGACATCTGCGACGCGTAGTGCGCTGACATCTCAGCATCGAGCGTACCGTTGCGCTGTCCAAAATTGAGAGCTATGAGGTAGAAAGCAATGAGTTGGGCCATGAACGACTTCGTGGCGGCAACGCCGATCTCGAGACCCGCCTGAGTAACGAACGTCACATCTGACTCACGTGAAACGGTACTCTCCGGTCGGTTTGTGATGGCCACAACCTTGGCACCAAGACTACGTTGAAGTCGAAGCGCAGCAAGTGTGTCGATCGTTTCTCCTGACTGCGTGACTGCAATCCCCATCGTCCCTGGGCGAACAATGGGTCGCTGGTAACGATATTCACTACTGAAGCTGACCTCGGTCGGGATTCGTGCCAGTTCCTCCAGAAGATATTTGCCCACACGTGCGGCGTGGTATGACGTCCCTGCCGCCACAATCGATATGCGGTCGGGAACCGGCTGGCCCTGGAATTCATCGAGCTCGACGTGTCCACTGTCCATATCGATGCGGCCATACAACGTATCCCTGATGACAACTGGCTGTTCATGGATTTCCTTCAACATGAAGTGCTTGTAGCCCTGTTTCTCTGCAGCGGAAGCATTCCACTGAACGGTCATGGGTGTCCGATCGAAAGCATGCCCGTCTTCAAGCGAGTAGAAGGCATATCCCTGTTCGTTGATTTCGACGACATCCCCATCGTGCAGCGGGATGATCCGGTGTGTGTACTCCAGGAGTGCCGGCGTATCTGAACCGAGGATCATCTCCCCGTCGCCAACACCGAGCACCAGGGGAGATAACTTGCGGATTGCCACGATACGGCCAGGGAACGCTTTGGCCAGAACGAGGAACGCGAAGGCTCCGTCGAGCTGCAAAGCAGTCTTCCGCGCTGCATCGAGCAGGTCCGCGCCAGCATCGATCTCCTCTTCCATAAGATGAGCGATTACCTCGGTGTCGGTCTCGGACACAAAGACGTGTCCTCTCTGGATCAGATCATCTCGGAGCACCTGGTAGTTCTCAATGATGCCGTTGTGGATGACAGCGATCGTGCCCTTGCAGTCCACGTGTGGATG
>NZ_QXIU01000095.1:2324-7206 GCF_003570935.1 Candidatus Cryosericum odellii | reverse complement strand
TCGACATCGGCGTTCAGCACGGCAATTTCCTCGATACTGTCCATGCCGAGGTTGGAACCCATCAGGCCGATCGTTTCGTACTCGGGACCCTCGACGTGGACATCGTACTTCTTCGAATAGGTGTAGGTGGAACAGCCAAGAGGACACGCGTAGCAGCCCTTGTCGCGTACATATATCTGCTCTCGCATGTACTTGCCATTGATACGGTCCTTCTTGGGGTACTGTGCATGCTGGAAGTTGTCGACAGGGATGACGCCGACGCTGTCACACCAGTCGGTGATATCCGTCGTGCCATACTTGGAGAAGGTCGGGAAGAACGCCGTATTCTTAATGTAGTCGATGACGGAGGTCGTGTGCTTTTGGAGACCTTCGATGTCGGCGACCGGAATAGACTTCGTTCCACGCACAGCGATTGCCTTGAGCTTCTTCGAGCCCAGGACCGCCGCGATCCCTCCCCGGCCGGCCTGACGTCCCACATCATGTGTAATGCATGCGAACCTCACCAGGTTCTCGCCGGCAGGGCCAATAGTCGCAATCTGGAAGTCCTCCCCAAGATCGCGCTTCAGGGTATATTCTGTGTCGACGGAGCCCTTGCCCCAATAGCCGGAAGCGTCACGTATCTCCACCTTGTCATCTTCGATACAGAGGTATACCGGAGTCTCGGAAGCACCCTCAAGGATGATCATGTCCCAGCCAGCGTACTTGAGTTCCGCCATGATCATGCCGCCCATGTTGCTGTCGATGTAGCCTCCAGTCAGCGGAGACTTGGTACCCCACACAATCTTTGCACTGGAAGGCCACAACGTGCCCGATAGAGGTCCTGTCGCCACAAACACTTTGTTTGCAGGGCTGAGCGGATCCACCCCAGCAGGAAGCTCCTCGTACATAAACTTTGCGATCCAGGCACGACCTCCGAGCCAATCGTGAGCCAATTCGGGCGTCACGGGCTCTTGTTTGACCGACCTGGTGGTCAGGTCGACACGTAGAATAGAGCCACCATAGCCATTTATCATTGGTCTTCCCCCCAACGCAGAGCTTGCGCCGCACAGTTTGCCACACAGGCTCCACAAAGATTGCACATGTAGGGATGTGGACTTGCGGGTGACCTGAAGATCGCTTGCTGCGGGCAGCCGTCCACGCATGCTCCGCAATCGATACACGTGGACTCGTCGATCACATAGGCTCCGTTTGCATCGACAGAAATCGCTTCAACCGGACATACAGACTGGCAGGCACCACACTGGTTGCAGAGATGAATCTCAAAATAGCCCTCTGGAAAACGGGGCACGATACCTATGCGAGCAGCCTTGTGTGTGTTGAGCTTGAAGTTCTGAGCCGAGCACGTGAGCTGACACAAACGGCATCCGGTACAACTCTCGGGCCTTACGACGATATGCCTCATGCGACCTCCTATCCTTGTCACGACAATATGATCCGCCCCCGATTATAGCAAGATGCTGTGGCAATGAAAGCAAGCGAGCTGCGCGCGTTGATTGCGGCCTCAATGGCGGTACAATAGGAAAAGACCAGCGGAGGCTGCACATGAGAACGCTTATCACTGACATTGCCTTCCTTATGACGGGCGATGCTATTCGGCAGGAACTTAAGGATGCGTATGTTGTCGTTGACGACAACATCATCACGGCCATTGGCACAGGGGCGCCAGTCCTCGATACCCCTGCAGACCGCACCATCTCGGGCGCGCGCATGCTGATGATGCCGGGTTTTGTCAATACCCACCACCACCTCTACCAGACGCTGTTTCGGAACGTTCCCCAAGTCGAACATGCCAAGCTGTTCAACTGGTTGGCGTTCCTTTATGAACACTGGAAGTACATTGACGAAGAAGCTGTCTACACAAGCGCCCAGGTCGGCATCTGTGAGATGCTGAAGACTGGTGTCACGACGACGAGCGACCATCTCTATCTGTATCCGTATGGCAACAACGCGATCATCGACGCTGAGATACGGGCAGCTCGTGATATCGGCGTGCGGTTCCATCCCACGCGCGGCAGTATGTCACTGAGCAAGAAAGATGGGGGACTCCCTCCGGACAGCGTAGTACAGACGGATGAAGAGATTCTGGTGGAGTCCGAACGCGTCATCCACCAATACCACGACCGCGGTCGATACCCGATGACCCGCATTGCTCTGGCCCCATGCTCCCCCTTCTCGGTCACGACAGACCTGATGAAACAGACGGCAGCTCTGGCAGAGAGAGAAGATGTGCTCATCCATACGCATCTTGCCGAAACGCAGGATGAAGAAGAATTCTGTCTCCAGATATTTGGCTTCCGACCAGTCGACTACATGGAAGAGGTCGGCTGGCTCACGCCTCGCTCCTGGTTTGCTCACATCGTGTGGGCATCCGACGCCGACATCCGTAAGTTATCGGAGCACGAATGCGGCATGGCCCACTGCCCGGCCAGCAATATGCGTCTCGGCTCCGGCATCGCTCCCGTGGCGGTCATGAAACAAACAAACATGCGCATCGGCATCGGCGTCGATGGCAGTTCCAGCAACGATACCAATTCGTTCATCGGTGAGGTGCGCCTGGCAACGCTCCTCCAGCGGGTCAAATACGGGGCCGACGCACTGACGTCGCGCGAAGCTCTGGCCATGGCGAGCATGGGCGGCGCCCGTGTGTTACGCATGGACTCAGACATCGGCAGTATCGAGGTAGGAAAGGCGGCCGATCTGATCATGTGGGACCTCGACACTCTCGAGTTCGCCGGCGGACTGCACGACCCCTTCACGGCACCGGTCATGTGCGACGCCAAGCAGGTAAGTTTCAACATGGTCAATGGCAGAGTTCTCATCGAGAACGGCCAGTTCACGAACATTGACGTGCGAGCCCTGGTTGCCAGGCAGAATACGATAGCGGCGAACCTCATGGCACGCTAGTACGGCGCCGCGGACCAAGTCCAGCCGGCAGTTTCTCTGGAGGTAGGGATATGAAAACGCTTCAGCAATTTCTGAACTACGCGAGAGAACACCAGATTGCTCAAGTCGACCTGAAATTCACGGACCTGTTCGGTGGCCTGCATCATGTGACAGTTCCCCTATCCCGTGTCGACCAGGGATTCCTGACCCAGGGCGTTGCCTTCGACGGTTCCAGCATTCCCGGATTCGCGTCGGTTGAGCGCAGTGACATGCTCCTGCGTCTTGATCTGTCGACGGCATTCCTGGACCCATTTGCCAAAGTTCCTACCGTTGCAGTCTTCTGCGACATCCTTGAGCCCCACACTCATCGACGTTTCGCTCTCGACCCTCGATACATCGCGGAGCAAGCTGAAGCTTTGCTGAAGTCCAAGGGCTATGCCGACACGGCCTGGTTTGCCCCCGAGTTCGAATTCTATGTTTTCCAGAATGTCGATTTCAAGTCCTCGGAGACCACCTGTTTCTTCTCAATCGAGAGTGCGGAGACCAGCAGTACGGTGTCGCTCGACAACTCACAACTCCAGGGCTACACGATCCGCCACGGACGAGGATACCATGCAGAGCAGCCACTCGACCGGCTGTTCGACTATCGCAGCACGCTCGTTCAGATGTTGGAGAATGTCGGGGTGACTGTCCGCTATCACCATCATGAAGCCGGGGAAACGGGCCAGATCGAGCTTGAGGTTATGCCCTGCACACCACGCGCTATGGGCGACGCATCACAGAAGATCAAGTACTTCGCCAAGAACCTTGCTCGCCAAATGGGAATGACGGCAACCTTTATGCCCAAACCGATTGCTGGTCAGGCCGGAACAGGAATGCACTTCCATCAATATTTGACCAGGAAAGGACAACCCACGTTCTACCAGAAGGGTGGAGAACCCTACGACCTCTCTCCGCTCGCCATTCACTATATCGGCGGCATTCTCAGTAACGCGTCAGCCCTTCTGGGCATCACAAACCCTTCTACGATAAGCTACAAGAGGCTCATTCCAGGATTCGAGGCCCCCATCCGCGCATTCTTCTCGCTGGGCAACCGCACCGCAGCAGTTCGCATTCCCATCTATGCAGATACGGCGCCAGAGAAGCGCATCGAATTCCGCCCCCCGGATGCTACAACCAATGTCTATCTTGCCATCAGCGCAATGCTTCTTGCCGGCCTCGACGGCATCGAGAAACAAACGGACCCGACAGCACTTCATCTCGGCCCATATACGGGCGATATCGAGAAGTTGTCCGAGAAAATTGTCCGCAAGATTCCGGTGCTCCCGACCTCTCTTTCCGAAGCCTTCGCAGCCCTGAGACGTGGCAGCGATTTCTTGACGCGAGACGGTGTTTTCCCCCCTGCATTTGTTGAAGTGTTCTGCTCCTACAAAGAGAAGAACGAGGCAGAAGTACTCCGCCGCCTGCCTCATCCCAAGGAATTCGAGCTGTATTACGACTGCTGAGGAGACTGGATGCTCATAAAGCTCAAACTGCACGCCATAGTCGCCGATCAGATCGGAGACCTGCACGATGTGCAGGTGCCGGCCGGAACGGATGTTACCGGTCTGCTTGTAGCATTGGGTATTGACCGCGACCGTGCAGGCTTCGTNNATCATCCCGTTCCTGGGAGGCGGTTGACCGGCCCTCGAGATAATTGAACCCGGGGCCTGCGATTCCTGCGCAGAAACGTTACTCAGCGACGGACAACACGGTCCTGTTCGATGAGCAGTTTGATCGCTTCGATCCCGGTCGATATGAGCCGGTCCAGTATCGGATGATGGGATTCGTGTCCGCCCTCCGCAAACTGGTTGTTGACGATGAGCATGACGCCACCGGCACGCTTGTGAAGAATGCTCGATACCACAAACACCGTGGCTGCCTCCATCTCCGAGCACACAGCTCCACCGGCAATCCAGGCCCTGCAACGAGCGTTCAACTGCTCGGCCAGTGGCTGGCG
>NZ_QXIU01000095.1:0-2198 GCF_003570935.1 Candidatus Cryosericum odellii | reverse complement strand
TCTCCGCACCGACCATCGCGAGTTCTTCGACTGCAATGGCGGTCGATGGACCTCCGATTCCGGTCGACGTCACCGAGACTTTCTCGCCCAGGAGCGTTCCCGTATATGTGACATACTCCCTGTTCTGCGCAACCTTCACCGGGTCGTCGAACCACCTGGCGATGACTTCACAGCGACCGGGGTCACCGGGCAGCAGAACGTACCTGCCAACATCACCCTGCTTCACCTTGATGTGATACTTGTACTCATCATTGAACAACGTATGTGCCATATATAAGCCTCCTTTCTTTCCGCAGCGATCCGTCCTAGTGCAATCCCTGGAGTAATATCCTGATCCCAATACCAATAAGGACAAGGCCACCCACAATCTCGGCCTTGCCCTTGACCAGCTTTCCGATGCTGCAACCAAGCAGAGTGCCTGCCAGCGAGAACACGAATGTCACCAGCCCGATAAGCAGGGCCGGCCACCAGATCGGTACTCGCAGCACCGACAAACTCAAACCAACCGCCAAAGCGTCGATGCTTGTAGCGATGGCAAGGATCAGCATGTCGCGCGTACTGCGCCTCTCTGCCTCGCAGTCGTTTTCATGCCCTCCACCATGCATGGCTTCGACAAGCATCTTGCCGCCGATGAACACGAGAAGACCGAACGCAACCCAGTGGCTGAAACTCTGGATAAGGTCTCTGAGCGCGAGACCCCCGAACCAGCCCAGCACAGGCATGAGCATCTGAAACCCACCAAACCACCAGCCTGGCCGTAACGCATCGCGCAGAGTCATTCGCTTTATCCGGCACCCATTCGCCACAGACACCGCGAACGCATCCATCGAAAGCCCCACCGCTATGACGAAAACAGTCCAGAAACCCATGCGGCCTCCACGACAGGGGTGATATCAGATGTATCACCAGAAACAACGATGATCACGGCTGTACGAGTGCATTGCATCGCGTAGCCAAGTATACCGGCAAGAGCCTGCTTTACAAGCCGGAACATTGATATAAACTCAGATTGCGAGTGAAAGCGGATCAGAGGCAACATAGTCAGGCATCGAGTAACGGTTCAGGAGGATCCTGATGAACATCTGGCTCAAGTACGGGGCATTGGTCGTGGCATCGTACCTGTGGGGTTCTGTTTGCTGGGGCCTTGTCCTCAGCTTCGTTGTCAAGCACGAAGATATTCGGCTGAAGGATAATCCCGGCCTTTCGGGGAGCGTCCGTCAATACGGTTGGGGCTATGGCCTTACTGTCGGGCTGCTCGACGTGATGAAGGGCTATCTGCTCAGCCTCGTCCTGCGTTCCATTGTCGTCCCCTCTTGGGTCCTGATTGCCTCGTTCATGGCTGTCATCGTCGGGCACAACTGGCCGGTCTTCTTCCAGTTCAGAGGTGGAGGCGGCGTCGCGACAACCTTGGGAATCCTGCTGCAGGGGTATCTGGTGGCAGTGCTCTGGGCTCTCCCCTTCGCAGCCATCGCCGGCGTCATCTGGAAGCTTGCCCCCCGTATCAAGGCCAAGATACACTTCTCTCCGTTTATTTCAGCAGTCGGAGCTGTCCCGATCGTCATCTGGATCGCCGTCCACAAGCCTTGGTACCCCGACTATATCATCGTCGTCGCTCTTGCTGCCTCAGTCCTTATCAAGGGCAATCAGTTCCACACCAACGCGCAACGGTTCCGCACCTACGCGTATGGCATGCGAGACCGCTTCATGGACCACTATCGAGACAACAATCCGCCGCCAACAACCTAGCGTTGGCGGCGGATACGCGAGAGAGAGCAAGGGCCCCTTCCGGGGCCCTTGCTCTTACCAACTCACGAGAGTGCGTATACCTCGTTTCCGCCGACGAACGTATGTTCAGTCACTCCTTCGGGTTCCCATGGCTGCGCTTTGAAAAGCGCCAGGTCAGCGACAGACCCAGGACATATTTCGCCATACCCGTCCAGACCAAGGATTCCGGCTGGAACGCTTGTGACGGACCCGAGAGCCTGTTCAGGAGAGATGCCCCGACCGACAAGAAGGCCCAGCGAGATCCGCAGATACTTGGCGGGATAGTTGGGATGGCCCGCGATGATGGCTGTGCGCGTTCCACTCCCGAGGAGAGCAACGGCATTCTCAGGATGCAGGCGCTTTGCCTCATCCACGCTTCTCGACATGATAATAGGGCCGAACGCTATCGTTACATCTTTTTCCTTGAGTTGGTC
>NZ_QXIU01000094.1 GCF_003570935.1 Candidatus Cryosericum odellii | reverse complement strand
GAAAAACTGCAAGGACGCATAATATTCACGTGGAGTGGCGAGCCAAAACGCATATACTGGGCGCATAGTTGTGGCCTGCCGAGGAGGAACCAGTGAATATTACTGATGTGGCAATACTTGTTATCGATATGCAGCAGGACTTTCTGTCTCCGGCATCACCGCTGTTTGTTGCAGGTGGGCCCGCTATGGTACCGAATCTCCAGAGAGCACTGAAAGCTGCTCGGTCCGCCAATGCGTCGATCATCCATGCAACGCGCCGGCATCGGGCCACAGGCATAGACGTTGACCAGAGCCGGCGAACACTCTTCGCAGAGGTGGGAGGGTTTCTGGTTGCCGGAACTCCCGGAGCAGAGGAATTGCCTCAGCTTGCGCCCGCCTCCGGGGATTTCACTATCGTCAAGACCCGATGGTCGGCATTCTTCGCGACCGACCTTGACGCGCTCTTGCGCCGGCTCGGCACCCATAGATTGATCCTGACTGGCGTGCAGACTCCCAACTGCATCCGTGCGACAGCAAACGACGCTCTCTCGCTGGACTATGCAACGACCGTACTCTCAGATGCCACTGCGTCCCAGACGGACGAGATCCAGCTGTCCAACCTCAGAGACATGGCTGCCATGGGAGTGGAGATCATGACTGTCTCGCAGTTCGAGCTATCACTGGACCTCTAGCGCCCTCGCTGCCTCGGAATGCTGACAGCCGGCTCACCCAAGAGCCGGCTGTCTGGTTACACAACCTGGAATCCTGTCTATTGTTCTCGCTACCGCAGGTAGTCGATCGGATGCGAAGTTCCCTGCAGCAGAACGGTGGTTTCGGCTGGCGTCGTTCGTGCGACGACCTTTCCCTTGCTCAGCACAAATCGGGCAACAGATTGCCGTCGCAAAGCGTCCAGTTCGTCGAGAGCATCCAGAATGACCAGGTCAGCCGGTTTCCCCACTTCAATCCCGTAAGAGTCCTGAATGTGCAGCGTACGAGCTCCGGCATCCGTTACCATATGAAACACGGAGCGCATTTCTTCCCTTCCCGTCATCTGGGCGACATGCACTGCCATATGCGCCACGTCCAGCATGCTCCCGGTCCCCATTGGATACCAGGGGTCAAGAATGTCGTCATGACCAAGACTGACATTGATGCCCATGGCCGCCATCTCCTTGACCCGCGTCAGACCGCGTCGCTTGGGATATGTGTCGAAACGTCCCTGCAAGTGGATGTTCACCAGGGGATTCGCGACGAAGTTGATGCCACTCTTTGCGCAGAATCTCAGGAGTTTTGATGCATATGCCCCATTGTAGCTGTACATGGCCGTTGTGTGGCTTGCGGTAACCCGGTCGCGCATCCCCGTACGCAGAGCCAGAGCCGACATGACCTCGACAAAGCGAGATTGTTCATCGTCGATCTCGTCGCAGTGCACGTCGATCAGCTTCCCATACTTCTCAGCCAGCGCAAAGATGATCTTCAGAGACTCGACACCGTCCTCACGTGTCAATTCATAGTGAGGAATACCTCCGACAGCATCCGCACCAAGGCGCAAGGCCTCTTCGAGCAGGGCTGCTCCGCCCTCGAATCCCAGAATGCCGTCCTGCGGAAATGCCACCAGCTGAATGTCCACAAATGGCGCCATGACGCGCCTGACCTCGATCAGCGCCCTCAGGGCAGTCAACTTGGGATCACAGATGTCCACATGTGACCGGATGTGCAGGATGCCATGCGAAACCTGCCACTCGATAGCCTTCGTGGCACGACGCACGACGTCCTCCTCGGTCAGCAGTGCCTTCCTCTCGGACCAGCGCTCGATCCCCTCGAACAGCGTGCCGCTCTCGTTCCAATGAGGCTCGCCAGCTGTGAGTGTCGTATCGAGGTGAACGTGCGACTCAACGAACGGCGGCGTCACAAAACATCCAGCCGCATCGATGGTTTCAGATGCGTCCGCAGACAGCCCGGGCTGAACGCTCTCAAACAGACCGTCCCGGACACCGATGTCCATCAGGGACTCATTCGCGCGGAGCCTCGCGTTGCGAACAATCAGATCAAGCATCATTCCCTCTCTCCGGCAACAGCCTCCGCCGCCATGCGTGGGTCATTGCTGATGACGGTCTCGACCTGTGAGGCTGCAAAATGGCGCACGAGCACGCTCAGGTCGACGGTCCATGGCGCAATTGCCAGACCAGCCTCATGTACTTCACGAATAAGCCCGTCGAATGTGTTGAGAACGTAAGGATGGATTGCGTTGGCGCCCTGCTCACGAGCAGCTGCGACCACGTCTGGAGCCTTGATCAGCCACGGTGCGTACAGCAGTCCAGTCCGTGCTTTGGCGTCCAGTTTCCGGATGACTCCCATGCTCTGGATATTGAATGAAGAGTAGATGACATTCAACGAATACCTGCTTGCCAGTTCCAGCAAGCGTTCCTCCATCCCCTCGTACGCGATCTCCGAATTTTTGAGCTCGACGTTGAGCGTTGCCCGCGTCCTGTCAAAGACCTCGAAGACCTCCCGCATTGTAGGAATCGGCTCATGGTGCAGCGGTCCGGGAAACCGAACACCAGCGTCGAACTTACGGATCTCCTGCAGGGTCAAATCCTTCACCCAGCCATGACCGTCCGTGGTCCTGTCGACCTTCTCGTCATGGATGACAACCAGTTCTCCGTCCTTCGTCATCTGAACATCGCATTCGGCACCATCGACGCCGTG
>NZ_QXIU01000093.1 GCF_003570935.1 Candidatus Cryosericum odellii | reverse complement strand
ACATCTTTTTCCTTGAGTTGGTCAGCCACGCGGTCCGCATCAAATGCGCCAGTGATGACGTAGCGAAGGCTAAACTCCTCAGCAAGGCGCACGGCCGTCATGATGTCGTCTGCCCGCAACGCTTGGATGAACGCCACATCGTCACCTGCAAGAAGAGGAAGCAGAGCCTCGTACTTCATGTTGTACTCCTTCTTCTCCTTGTACTCGCGCGCCTTCGTAAGGATGTCCCGGATCAGGAATGCGTTTCCCATGCGTGTCATCGGCGTCCGTTTCTGCCCATGCGCCTGCTTCGGGTCGTTGCCCAGCGAGAACTTCATGCCGAACGGAGCCTTGATGCACATCTCATTGGCAGTCGCGCCGACCATATGCACGACGGCGCCCCTGCCGCCCACGACGTTGCTGCTGCCGGGCAGAACCAGAGCCGTTGTCACGCCTCCCATGAGACTCTTCTGGAGGCTGGTATCGTATGGGCTCAGCCCATCCATTGCCTGCATCTCCGGGGTCACGGCATCCGTCTCCTCATTCAGATCATTTCCCTCGAACCCCAGAGATTCCTCTTTGAGACCAATGCCGGAGTCGAGATCGATGAGGCCGGGGGTCGCCCAGGCAACCGAATAGTCGCAGCGTTCCCCGAGGTGGCCGGACGTCTCCACCGAAACGACGTGCGGCCCGTTGACCGTGACGATAGCATCGTTCACGATTCCATGTCCATCAAATAGATGTTGAGCGGCTATTCTGATCATGCGTTCACCTCCCATGCGAGCTTGCCGTTAACAAATGTCTTCTCTGCGACACTGCTCGCCTTGAAGGGGTGACCACTCCACACGACAAGATCTGCGTCCTTTCCCTTGGCGATGCTGCCGATACGGTCCTCGAGCCCGAGAATTTTCGCCGGATTGATCGTAATGAACTCCAGCGCTTCCTGTTCTCCCGCCCCGCCCTCATACGCTGCGATAGCAGCCTCTAGCCGAAGAGACTCGATCGGAATCACCGGATGGTCCGTCATGATGGCAGTCAACACGCCTGCCTCATGGAGAAGATGTGGTGTGTTGAACGACGATGAAGCCGTTTCGACCTTTGGTGAAACATCGAGGAGCGGGCCCGTAATCACTGCCACGCCTGCCCTGGCAAGCTCATGGCGCACCCTGACACTGTCCGTCCCATGCTCGATGACCATGCGAATACCAAACTCGTCGCGGATGCGCACCATGGTGATCATGTCGTCGGCGCGATGTGAGTGCATTCTGAGCGGAATTTCGCGGTCGAGGACCTTGCACAGCACTTCCATGTCGAGGTCCGTAACTGGTGGCTCGGCGCCGGCACGACGCTCCTTGTAATCACGTGCCTTTGACAACGCCTCGCGCAAGACCTTGGCAGTGCCCATTCGCGTGCTGGGAAGCTGGTTCTTGGTCTTGTACACACGCTTGGGGTTCTCTCCTGACGCAGTTTTCAGCCCAGCAGGGTTCTGCATCACCATTTCGTCGATACAGTGGCCGGCCGTCTTCATCGTGATGCTCTGGCCGCCAATAACATTGCCGCTGCCCGGACCCGTGAACACGGTCGTGATACCTCCCGACAGAGCATCAGCGAACCCGGAATCCCAGACATAGACTGCATCCAGAGCACGGCAGGCAGGCGTCGAAGGGTTCGTCATCTCGTTCTCATCTTCACCGATCTCGCCGACCTCAAGGTTACAGATGCCAAGATGCGTGTGGGCGTCGACAAAACCGGGCACGACATACTTCCCGGCGGCATCAATAACTGTGGCTCCAGCAACATCGGTGTGTTTCGCGAAGACCTCGGCAATCTTGCCGTCGTCGCCAAGCAGCACTGAACCACCCTCGATGACACCATCCGTGACGGTGAGGATCGTACCTCCGTGTATGAGAATCATACGGCTCCTTTCCTGAAGGGGCAAAGCAGCACCTCCTTCGGTCTTTTCTTCGGTAAGCGAATTATAGTTACGCAACGAAAAACTGCAAGGACGCATAATGTTCACGTGGAGTGGCGAGCCAAAACGCATATACTGGGCGCATAGTTGTGGCTTGCCGAGGAGGAACCAGTGAATATTACTGATGTGGCAATACTTGTTATCGATATGCAGCAGGACTTTCTGTCTCCGGCATCACCGCTGTTTGTTGCAGGTGGGCCCGCTATGGTACCGAATCTCCAGAGAGCACTGAAAGCTGCTCGGTCCGCAAATGCGTCGATCATCCATGCAACGCGCCGGCATCGGGCCACGGGCATAGACGTTGACCAGAGCCGGCGAACACTCTTCGCGGAGATGGGAGGGTTTCTGGTTGCCGGAACTCCCGGAGCAGAGGAATTGCCTCAGATTGCGCCCACCTCCGGGGATTTCACTGTCGTCAAGACCCGATGGTCGGCATTCTTCGCAACCGACCTGGACGCGCTCCTGCGCCGGCTCGGCACCCGTAGATTGATCCTGACTGGTGTGCAGACTCCCAACTGCATACGTGCGACAGCAAACGACGCTCTCTCGCTGGACTATGCAACGACCGTACTCTCGGATGCCACTGCGTCCCAGACGGACGAGATCCAGCTGTCCAATCTCAGAGACATGGCCGCCATGGGAGTGGAGATCATGACCGTCTCGCAGTTCGAGCAATCACTGGGCCTCTAGGGCCCTCACTGCCTGGGAATACCGAAAGCCGGCCACGGAGTGAACCGGCTGTCACGTTGCACAACCAGGGATCCAGTTTACTGAACTGTCTTCCGCACGACCCGCGTAGCGACCAAGTCGATTCCCAGCCCGAGCACGTCGTGAACGATGATATCGCCGACATGAATTGGTGCTGCCGTTTGAAGCTTCTGGACCGCCTTCATGATGTCAAATAGACGGGCCTTGGGGATCGGGGCCGCGCTCTTGACGGATACCAGTGTGAAATCTCCCCCTGTCACCTTGATGCTGGTCGTCAGCGTGCGCTGAGGCGCAACTGCCTCCTGAGCAGCGTACGCCTCGCCGCGCTTACACGTATTGCCTGAGACCTCGATGACTTTGTTCCCTTCTTTGACGACGCGCACCTTGCACCCCGTCGGGCAAACGATGCATGTGATCTCGCACACTTCAGTGTTCATGAGACCTTTACCCCCACCGAGACGTCGATTTCGACGGCCGTAAACACGCTTCCCTGCACTGTCAGCACGATCATCTCGCCGGGTGTCAGCCGACTCCGCCGGAACCTGGCCAGTGGCTCTCTCTGGCTTCCAGCCCGAAGTTCGACCGAGGCACTCTTGAATACGTCAGTCGGACGCATGAACAACTTGACGGCCTCCGCCTGCTCCGTCAGGTCGATGCGCTGAGGCACGACGTAGCGAATTCCAGGAGACGGCACCACCCGTATGCTGCGCACTGACTGCGGAAACTTGTTCTGAACATACAATGCGGCACTCCTTCCGGCACGCTGGGATTCCTCGGATACGTTGTCGACCAGATCATGCACCTGCAGGACATTCCCACATGCAAAGATCCCGGGGACAGATGTCTGCAGCCTCTGGTTGACGACAGCGCCCCCCGTGATGGCATCCAGCTGAACGCCTGCTGTCTTGCTGAGTTCATTCTCGGGGACAAGCCCCACGGAAGTGATGAGTGTATCACACGATATCTCGCGTTCCGTTCCGGGAACGGGGCACCTGTGTTCGTCTACCTGGGCAATAGATACACCCGTCACGCGCTTTCCACCGTGCACACTCGTTACGGTGTGACTCAACAGCAGGGGAATGCCATAGTCATCGAGGCACTGGACGACATTGCGCGTGAGACCCGTTGAGTAGGGCATGATCTCAAGAACGGCACTGACTTGCGCCCCCTCCAGCGTGAACCGCCGCGCCATGATGAGACCGATGTCGCCAGATCCGAGGATGACGATATTGCGACCGGGAAGGTAGCCCTCCACATTCATGTAACGCTGAGCCGTGCCGGCCGTCATGACGCCCGCGGGCCTGGTACCAGGGACCATAATGGCTCCTCGCGTGCGCTCGCGACAACCCATAGACAGGACGATCGCCTTTGCATGCAGCTCCAGCCTGCCTAGTTCTGGCGAGATCGCCACGATCCTGCGGTCTGGCCGCACGGCAAGGACCATCGTGTCGAGAAGAAACGGGATGCCATCTTCAAGAGTCCTGTCCACAAATCGCTGTGCATATTCCGGCCCCGTCAGCTCCTCCTTGAACTCCTGCAGCCCAAACCCGGTATGGATGCACTGGTTCAAAATACCGCCGAGGAACCGGTCCCTTTCGATAATGAGAATATCGCGTAGTCCCTCATCATAGGCCGCAGTCGCGGCGGCCAGCCCGGCTGGGCCGCCGCCGATGACAATCAGATCGTATTCGCTTTTCATGTGATCGTTCTCCTCGTTACCGCAGGTAGTCGATTGGATGGGACGTACCCTGCAAGAGAACGGTGGTTTCGGCCGGCGTCGTTCGTGCAACGACCTTTCCCTTGCTCAGGACAAGTCGGGCGACCGATTGCCGCCGCAAGGCGTCCAGCTCGTCGAGAGCATCCAGAATGACCAGGTCTGCCGGCTTCCCCGCTTCAATGCCGTAGGAATTCTGAATGTGCAGCGTACGGGCTCCAGCATCCGTTACCATGTGAAACACGGAACGCATTTCTTCTCTTCCCGTCATCTGGGCAACATGCACTGCCATATGCGCCACGTCCAGCATGCTGCCGGTTCCCATCGGATACCAGGGGTCGAGGATATCGTCATGACCAAGGCTCACGTTGATGCCCATGGCCGCCATCTCCTTGACCCGTGTCAGACCACGTCGCTTGGGATACGTGTCGAAGCGGCCCTGCAGATGGATGTTCACCAGGGGATTTGCAACGAAGTTGATGCCGCTCTTTGCACAGAATCTCAGAAGTTTCGACGCATACGCACCGTTGTAGCTGTGCATGGCGGTCGTGTGACTTGCGGTAACCCGATCGCGCATCCCCGTATGCAGAGCCAGAGCCGACATGACCTCGACAAAGCGGGATTGTTCATCATCGATCTCATCGCAGTGCACGTCGATCAGTTTCCCATACTTCTCAGCCAGCGCGAAGACGATCTTCAGAGATTCAACACCATCCTCACGTGTCAATTCATAGTGAGGGATACCTCCGACAGCATCCGCGCCAAGGCGCAAGGCCTCTTCGAGCAGGGCTGCTCCGCCCTCGAATCCCAGGATGCCGTCCTGCGGAAATGCCACCAGCTGAATGTCCACAAATGGCGCCATGACGCGCCTGACCTCGATCAGCGCCCGGAGAGCAGTCAACTTCGGGTCACAGATGTCCACATGCGACCGGATGTGCAGGATACCGTGCGAAACCTGCCACTCGATTGCCTTGGTGGCACGACGTACGACGTCCTCTTCGGTCAGTAGCGCCTTCCGCTCGGACCAGCGTTCGATCCCCTCGAACAGCGTACCGCTCTCGTTCCAATGAGGCTCGCCCGCCGTGAGCGTCGTGTCAAGGTGGACATGCGACTCGACAAATGGCGGTGTCACGAAACACCCGGCTGCATCGATGGTCTCAGAGGCGTCCGCAGGCAACCCGGGCTGGATGTCCACAAACAGACCGTCTCGAACACCGATGTCCGTAAGTAGCCCGTTCGCAGAAAGCCTCGCGTTACGGACAATCAGATCAAGCATCGTTGTCTCCCTTCGGCCGCAGCCGTCCTGCCAATATCTCAGACCCTGTGCCGCACTTGGTCACAGACAACGGGTCCAGCCCAAGCTCCCGACAGAGAATCTCCAGGATTCGTGGTCCGCAGAATCCTCCCTGGCATCTTCCCATGCCCGCCCGGGTGCGGAACTTCAACCCGTCTACTGTGCGTGCGCCCACCGGACGGTGGATGGCTCGCACGACATCTCCTTCAGTCACTGTCTCGCAACGACACACGATGCGACCATATCTGGGATCCTCCGCGATCATACGCTTCTGCTGTTCTGGCGAACATTCGCGAAACAGTGGAACGCGCGCGTTGATCGGGATGAACGCAGGATTACTAGTTGTGCCGAGTCCCGCACCCTTCAGAAGCGAGATCAGCTCTTCAGCAATGGCAGGAGCTGCCGTCAGGCCCGGAGACTTGATGCCTGCCGCGTTGAAGAACCCGGGAGCTCCCTGCTCGACAAGGAAGTCATCATGTCCCACGATGACCGCACGGGCTCCTGTGAACTCAGCGACCAACTGTCTCGTGTCGAGGCATGGAATGCTCTTTCGAGCCCCGGCCAGCACACGGGCCAATCCGTCTGCGGTCGTTGCCAAATCATCCTTGTCCTGGACGTCGTCCGCAGTCGGACCGGCGATGATGTTGCCATCAGGCGTTCGGCTGACAACGATTCCTTTGCCCATGGGCGTCGGGACTTGAAACACCGGGTGCTGAACGTCATAGTCCGCACGGTCCTCCAACAGGAGATACTGACCCAGCCGGGGATGAATATGAAAGTCCCCCGCCCCGGCCATCCGGCTGACATCGTCCGCGAACAGGCCGGCTGCATTAACCACGAATCTGGTCTCCAGGACACGTTCGCCGGCATTCACGCGCCACCCACCGGGAATGGCCTCCAGCGAACGGACAAGGTGTTCGAACAGGAATTCGACGCCATTCAGGGCTGCGTTCTCCGCAAGAGCCAGTGTGAGTTCATAGGGTTCGACCGTGCCTCCGGTTGCCGCGAAGAGAGCGCTATTCGCTTCGGGACTCAGGTTCGGCTCCAGCTCCATGAGCTCGCTGCGTTCGAGGATGCGCAGTCCTGGTACACCATTCGCGCGTCCTCGTGCAAGCAGCTCTTCGAGATGTCCCCGCTCCGACGGAGAGAATGCCACAACGAGCGTGCCGTGATGTTCCATATGCACCCCAAGGTCTTCGGTCAACTGGTCGTACATGGCGTTTCCACGCACGTTCAACCTGGCCATCAGCGTCCCCGGTATCGGGTCATACCCTGCATGGACGATACCCGTATTGGCCTTGGTGGGCCCGCCTTGGCTTGCCTCGGCGGCTCGCTCACATACCGCTACGTTCAGGCGGTATCTGGACAACTCGCGCGCGGTCGCGCAACCAACGACCCCGGCCCCGACGATCACCACATCCAGCATCTGTCCTCGGGCTGGCAGATCAGTCATCTGCCCATGCTCCTGCTCTGGCAACGCCTTTACGCCAGTGTGCGTACAACCGGCTCCTGTCCTCTGGTGTCAGGACCGGCGCATAGGACTGACCAACCTCATACAGGTTTCGCAATTCCTGCTGGTCCTTCCATACGCCCGTAGCAAGTCCGGCAAGGAAAGCAGCTCCACGAGCAGTCGACTCGACACTGCTGGGAACCGTCACCGGACTACCGAGGATGTCGCTCTGGAACTGCATGAGGAAACGGTTGCAGCTTGCACCGCCGTCGGCCCGCAGTCCAGCGATAGGTAAACCCGCCTCACGCTCCATAACATCGATGATGTCCTTGACCGAGAAGGCTATACCCTCAAGCGTCGCACGAACGATGTGCGCTCTGGTCGTTCCACGAGTCAACCCCAGGATAGCCCCCCGGGCATACATGTCCCATTCAGGAGCGCCGAGGCCGGTGAAGGCCGGCACGACGACAACGCCACCACTGTCAGGGACCGAACCGGCAAGAGTCTCTGTTTCGGCGGAATCCTTGATGATGCCAAGTCCATCTCGCAACCACTGCACAGCCGCTCCCGCGATGAACACGCTCCCTTCCAGAGCGTATGTCACCTTGCCGCCCAGTCTCCAGGCGACCGTTGACAACATGCCCTGCGTCGAGCGGACGATGTGCTCCCCTGTATTGACCAGAATAAAGCTGCCCGTGCCATACGTTACCTTCACGTCTCCGGTCTCATAGCATGTCTGCCCAAACAGCGCCGCCTGCTGGTCTCCCGCGACGCCCGCTATCGGTATCTCGCGACCAAACAGGTCAGCGGTGGCAAGGCCGACGACAGCACTCGAGTCATGCACTTCCGGAAGCATCGATCTGGGGATGTTCAGCATCTTGAGAAGATCATCATCCCATGTCTGCTTTCGGATGTCGAACAACATGGTCCGTGACGCGTTGCTGGCATCGGTCGCGTGGACCCGTCCGCCCGTCAGGTTCCAGATCAGCCAGGAATCGACCGTGCCAAAGGCCAGCTCACCCCGTTCGGCGCGCGCTCGCACTCCCTCCACGTCATCGAGAATCCATGCGATCTTTGTGCCTGAGAAGTAGGCGTCCAGGACCAGTCCTGTGCGCTTGTTCACCAGCGGCTCGAATCCGTCTGCCTTGAGCTTCTCACATAAAGGCGCCGTCCGCCTGCATTGCCACACGATCGCGTTACATACGGGTCGCCCTGTTGTTCGATCCCACACGACGGTGGTCTCGCGCTGGTTGGTAATGGCGATAGCCACAATCTGGTCGGGAGCAACCTGAGCCTTCTGGACCACAGCCCGGGCCACGGCCAGCTGTGAACTCCAGATCTCCTCGGGGTTCTGTTCGACCCACCCCGGTCTTGGGTAGATCTGTGTAAACGATTGAGCCTCAACAGCGAATGGCTGCCCTCTGTCATTAAAGAGGATCGCCCGCGAACTGGACGTGCCCTGATCCAGTGCCAATATGTACTTTTTCATAGAGCCCCTGCTACTTGGTCTGTGCTGAAGCAACAGTCTCCGCCGCCATGCGCGGGTCATTGCTGATGACGGTCTCGACCCCTGAGGCCNNTCGTGTACTTCACGAATAAGCCCGTCGAGCGTGTTGAGAACAAAAGGGTGGATTGCATTGGCGCCCTGCTCACGAGCAGCTGCGACCACGTCTGGAGCCTTGATCAGCCACGGTGCATACAGCAGCCCAGTCCGTGCTTTGGCGTCCAGCTTCCGGATGACCCCCATGCTCTGGATATTGAAGGAAGAGTAGATGACATTCACCGAGTACCTGCTTGCCAGTTCCAGCAAGCGTTCCTCCATCCCNNAAAACCTCGAAGACCTCCCGCATTGTAGGAATCGGCTCGTGGTGCAGCGGACCGGGAAATCGGACACCAGCGTCGAACTTGCGGATCTCCTGCAGGGTCAAATCCTTCACCCAGCCATTGCCGTCTGTGGTCCTGTCGACCTTCTCATCATGGATGACGACCAGTTCCCCGTCCTTTGTCATCTGAACATCGCATTCGGCACCATCGACGCCGTGATCCAGATCGTCGCGTACCAACGCAAACGAAGCCACTGTATTCTCAGGAGCCAATCGGGGTTCCCCTCTGTGTCCAAGTACCAACATGGCCAGGCCTCCTCATTCATGATTTGAAACAGCTCGACCGGCATCCAATGCGCGCCGGAGGCTACCCAATGATAGTCCGAAACAGGAGGCTGACAACATGATTCTCCAGGAGCGGGGACAACGCCGCACGCTGGAAGGGGAGAAGCCAAAATCTCAGCAACGGCCCCGAGACCGGGCACCGGCATGGACCTCGTTGACAACGGTCGCCATCTCCATATCCTGAGAGTACCCAGGAAAACGAAGCATCAGGACGTTTTCATCGAGAGAGAAAGGGAGGTTATCATGGGGAAGTTCATTTCGCTCAAGACAGCAATCCCTGGACCAAAATCCATCGAGCTTGCCAAGAGGGAGGCCAAGGTCGTCGCTGCACCGATGTGCGACGCTCTGTCCCCTGCCTGGATCGCTGAGGGACATGGGGCACTGGTAACCGACGTCGACGGCAACACCTTTATCGACCTTACCGGTGGCTGGGGCTGCATGGCGGTTGGCCACTCGCATCCTCGCGTTACGGCGGCTATCAAGGACCAGGCCGAGCACTTCCTGCACACGGATTTCACGTCCGTCCCATACGAGCCGTATGTCACCGTCTGCGAGAAGCTTGCAAAGCTGACCCCCGGTGACTTCGAGAAGTCGGTAGCTTTGTTCAATAACGGCGCCGAAGCCATCGAGAACGCCGTCAAGATCTCACGCTACGTGACCGGCAGAGCTGGCGTGGTCGTGTTCGACCGTGCGTTCCACGGGCGCACACTCCTCACGATGACTATGACGCACAAGGCAAAGCCTTACAAGGGTGGGTTTGGCCCCTTCGCGCCAGACGTCTATCGCATGCCCTATGTCACCCCCTATCATCCGTCCATCACGACCGAAGAGTGGGAGAAGCTCCTGACGACGTATGTCGACCCTTCGACGGTCGCATGCTTCGTCGTCGAACCGGTTCAGGGTGAGGGTGGATTCCGCGTCCCAACTGATGGTTTCCTCGAGATGCTGCGTGACGTCTCCAAGAAGTACGGTATCCTTCTCGTCGCCGACGAGATCCAGGCCGGCGTCGGTCGTACCGGCAAGTTCTTCTCCATTGAGAACTGGAACGTCGTCCCGGATATCATCTGCACAGCCAAATCCCTGGCAGCCGGCATGCCGCTCTCAGCAGTCATTGCCCGCAAAGACATCATGGACAAACTGCCAGGCAGCAGCATCGGTGGCACTTATGTCGGCAATCCTGTTGCATGTCGCGCGGCCAGCGAAGTCATCGACATCATCGAAGACGAACACCTGCTTGAGCGCGCTATTGCTCTTGGCAAACTCATTCGCAGTCACTGGGATGCCTGGAAGGAAAAGTACGAGATCATTGGTGACGTCCGTGGCATAGGCGCCATGCAGGCCATCGAGTTCGTCAAGGACCGCACCACCCGGGAACCCGCTACTCAGTTGAACGGTGAGATCATCAAGGAATGCCTGCACAACGGTGTTCTCGTCGCCGGTTCAGGCATCTATGGCAACTGCATCCGCATGCTCGTCTCTCTCGAGATTACCGACGAGCAGCTTGAAGAGGCCTTTGGCATCATGGAGACCGCTGTCGCCCGCGCCAACACATCGCACTAGTCCACCACGTCTGTTTCTACCAGTATTGATCGAAGCCGGAGCAATTGCTCCGGCTTCTCATTTGCGGAACTATCAAGTCTACTGAGATCGCTTCTTGCGGCTGTCCGTCTCGATGATGATGGTGACTGGGCCGTCGTTCACCAGGCTGACCTCCATGTGCGCCCCGAAGACCCCATTCTGAACGTCGAAGTCCTGGTTCCGCAGTCCAGCGCAAACGTTCCGATAGACTTCATCCGCGTACGCTCCCACAGCCGCACCCGTGAAGCTGGGCCTGTTGCCGCGAGCCACGTCTCCATAGAGCGTAAACTGACTAACGACCAGAAAGGATCCTTTGATGTCTGCCACTGAGCGGTTCATCAGACTGTCTGTGTCTGCGAAGATGCGCAGACCACTCAACTTGCGCACCATGAGCGCCGTATCTTCAGGCCCGTCATCGGGCGCCACACCCAGCAGCACGAGCAACCCTGCTTCAATATGCCCAACCACTTTGCCGCCCACGGTTACCGACGCACTGCTCACTCGTTGCACCACTGCTCGCATGTCTCACCCCTCAGTCGTCACCAACTACCGAGTCATAGTAGCACGACCGGCGTGCAACGCGAATAGTACCGTCTCCGGTTGACACTCAGGGCCTTCCCGTTATACTTTCACTGTTCGTTTCCAAAACGTGGGGATATAGCTCAGCTGGGAGAGCGCCTGCATGGCATGCAGGAGGTCGGGGGTTCGAGCCCCCCTATCTCCACCAACCGTCCATCTGAGACCCCGGAAGGGGTCTTGTTACTAGCGTTTTGTCTTGCTATACAATTATCAGAGACGGTCCCTTTTTGGGCTTTTTGGTCGTATTTCTGGGGTTTTCCATGACCTCCCTTGGGATCTACCGCACTTCGAGGTATTCGGCGTTTTCCGTCTCTCATAAAGAGCCAAGTGATTGTCAATTCTTGCGACCCGACATCAATCCTTCGGATAAGATGCTGCAAAATGCCCTGTTTCTGTTCTTTGGTACGTCGCTTGTTGTAGTAAAATTCCATGAAGCCTTCTTTGAGCATTCGTTTCACCAGTTCTTGCGAAGCATTCTCTTCTTTAAGCGCGTCAAGCCTCTGATGAATTTCCTCGACCACCGCCTGTGCTTTCTTCATTCTTACAGCAGCGATTTCGTAGGGTTTCTCTGGGTTCTCCATATCCGCCTTTTCCCTGTTCTCTACCCCAATCGAACGACTGAGTTTGGTTTGAAGGTCTTTTATTTCCTGGCTCAGATCAATCTCGGGCTTCCACTCTCGCACAGCTTCGTCCAGAACTTGAAGGACTGGAAACTCCAAGTAGTGTTCCCAAAGCTGCTGCCCACAGTAATGCCTGCCCGTCAGCTCCGGTTGAGGATCCCCTGTCTGGCTCCCAAGCTTCACGCGCCCCTCCCGGTCGTTCTCACAAGCGTATTTCGTCTTGCCCTTGGCGTCTCCATGCGCCGCCAGGAAGTGGTGGCACGTCGAACAGTACAGTAAATGTTGGAACAGAGGCGACGTCTTTGCCTGAGCGTGCCGGAAGTTGTTCCTGATGTCCTCCTGCACCTGACACCACGCTTCGTAGCTGATTAGCTTCTTGACTTTGTCTGTGGTAGGCTTCGGCTCGGACCCCGAGGGTTCAACGACCCCACCACTCTTGCGCTTCCGTTGGTCTCCCGCCACTTTTCCTCGCCCATAAGCAACCATTCCCGCATAGATCGGGTTCGTCAGGATCCCGCGCACTATATCCCGAGTAAGCCCGTCTATTGCAAGCCTACGGGCGATGTCTCGTTGGCTGTGCCCCCCTTCGAACAAGTCATACACTCTCTTAACTGTCCTCAGTTTCTCTTCATCGGGGACTACGGAATGGAGCCCAAGCCCCGGTTTGTAGCCATACGGAGTACGACCCAATACTCTTCCGTCCGCTTTCAGACCTGTGGTAGTGTCAATGGCCCGCTGCCTAATGATACTCCCTTCCAATTCCGCAAATACAGCAAGAAACCCCATGAAAGCTTTCCCCGATGGGCTATCTACGTCAGGGACTTGGTCTGGCACCACAAGCGTAACGCCAAGTTTTGCGAGGTGGTCATAGGTGTTGTAGAAATCGCGGGTATTCCGAGCCCACCGATCCAATTTATAGACCAGCAACTTCGAGAATTTGTGGGCGACAGCATCAGCGAATATCAAGCGCACACTGGGGCGTGCCATCGTCTTGCCACTCTCCCCGGCGTCTTGGTATATCTGAAAGACCTGCCAGCCCTGTCTAGCCGCATAGTCCTTCAAGCTATCTTCCTGCTGCCCAAGGCTCACCCCTTGGAACGCCTGCTTCGTCGTGCTAACGCGCGTGTAGATCGCGCAAACCACTGGTTTCTTCTTCGTATCCTCTGCGTTATTCCCGGAATTCATCGCTTCCTCCTCGCCCAAGAGCCACAGCCTAGTTCTGCCATCAGTTCTATTCTTGGTTATCTTAGCACAGGGAACCCAAATTGGATCACGAGCACTTCTGTTCTTCTTGCTTTTAGTCCTTATAGTTATACACACTATCTTCACGGTGATCTGGGTGGAGTGG
>NZ_QXIU01000092.1 GCF_003570935.1 Candidatus Cryosericum odellii | reverse complement strand
TCGGCGAGGTCTCGGTCCAGCACGGTGTGGATCAGACATGCGAAGATGCGGTCACGATATCGGTCGTAGAGCACGGCTACCGCTCCCGTGTCACTCAGTGCCTCCTTCAGGAGGTCCTGATCGGACTTGCCCTCCACCACGCTCACCCCCACCACGATTGACAGTATAGCTGGTTTACTGACCACAGTGCACTTGTTCATACCTCATGCGCGCTTAGACTGAGAAGTCAGGAGGCATCACAATGGCGACAGAGATGATCAGACTGCACATAGAGGAGACCGGCGAGGACGTCCTGTACCCGCGAGGGGTCCGTCTGGACTCGCTGGCAAAGGACTANNCATATCACACGTCACGCATCATGGCGGCACGCGTCAACAACGACATCCGTGAGCTGTTCAAGACGCTGAAGCACGACGCCACCGTCCGCTTCATCGACATGACGATGGAAGACGGCGCACGCATCTACCAGCGCGGTCTCGTATTCATCCTGTACGCTGCGGCACGTGACCTCTTTCCCGACCGGAGGCTCCGGGTCCTTCATTCGCTGGGGCAGGGGCTGTTCTGCGACTTCCGCGAGATGCGCGTGACCGACGACGAGATCGCCCAGATCAAGCAGCGCATGCACGAGCTCATCGACCAGGACCTGGAGTACCAGAAGCAGGAACTGTACAAGTGGGACGCCCTGCAGCTCCTGGAGAACCTGGGCATGCACGACAAAGCCGAGCTGCTGCGCTACCGCAGCAAGTCCACCGTCAACATCTACTACCTGGGCAAACACCCCAACTACTTCTACGGCTTCATGCCGCACAGCACCGGTGATACGCCGCTCTTTGACCTCATCCCCTATCGCACTGGTATGGTGCTCGTCTTCCCAGGCATCACCAGCCCCACAGCCCTGCCGGATTACGTGCCTCAGGCCAAGCTGGCCGACATCTTCGACGAGGCGGAGGAGTGGGGACGCATCATCCGCGTGGAAACGGCTGGAGACCTCAACGACGTCGTGGCCGGCGGCGGCACCCGCGAACTCATCATGGTGAGCGAGATGCTGCACGAGAAGAAGATCGCGCAGCTGGCCGACCGCGTTACGGCCTCAGGTGCTCACCTGGTGCTTATCGCGGGCCCGTCCTCATCCGGCAAGACGACGTTCAGCAAGCGGCTTGCCCTGCAGCTCAGAGTCAACGGCTTCGACCCTCACGCCATCTCGCTGGACGACTACTTCGTCGACCGGGACAAGACACCTCGGGACGCAGAGGGCCAACCCGACTTCGAGTGTCTGGAGTCGCTCAACACAGCGGGGTTCAACGACGACCTCAACCGTATCCTGGCTGGAGAGACTGTCACGCGGCCGAAGTACAGCTTCAAGACCGGGACCTCTTCCGAGGCCGGTGATACCATCGTTCCCAACGACCGCACCATCCTCGTCGTCGAGGGCATCCATGGCCTGAACCCACTGCTGACCTCCCAGATACCGGACACCGCCAAGTATCGCATCTATGTGTCGGCCCTCACCTTCCTCAACCTGGACGCCGACAATCGCATCCCGACGACGGACGTGCGTATCCTGCGACGCATGGTACGCGATCACAAGTTCCGCGGGTATTCGGCCCTGCAGACCCTGCAAATATGGCACTCTGTCCGCATGGGTGAGGAACAGCACATCTTCCCCTTCCAGGAAAACGCCGACGCCATGTTCAACTCGTCGCTCGTCTACGAGCTGGCCTTCCTCAAGAACTACGCCATGCAGCTGCTGCTGCAGATCGACAACACGGTGCCCGAGTACTCCGAGGCGCGCCGGCTGATCCGGTTCCTGGATTACTTCCTGCCGGTGATGGACATCGACGTCATCCCCAGCACATCCATCATTCGCGAGTTCATCGGCAACAGCTACTTCAACTACTAGGAATCCAACACTGAGCCGATTGCGTGGCGGCTCAGTGTTCATGTGCGGAGTGTGATCTTTGCCTATACCCAGACGATGGTAGCCTTCATTTGTCCCCACTTACCTAGTGCCACAATTCGAGACGAGTCTGTCCTTTCTGACCTGACACGTCATCGTACGGCGTACGCAACACGAGGAGTCCTTTCTCGACCGGCCAGATACCATCGACCAGCTTCGCATCACGTTCCCAGAGAGTAGCTCCGTCGGTCAGTCGCAACGCTCTGACCATGCCATTTGTCTGACTGACCACATAGAGAACATCGGGGGTAGTGGCCAACCGAAACGAATCGTTCCACTGAACGTCTCGTGCCTTCTGCGTGCTTTCATCGAAGTCATGCAATGTAACCCCGGGCAGTTGCTTCTCCCATACGCGATGCCCTGTGTCCACGTCCACTGCCACGATCTCCCCGGATCGTGTCGGCATGTACGCCGTCCTGCCCACAACCGCCATGCGAGCAGATTGGCCCGACGGAAGACTGTTTGCCGGCAGTTCCTGTTCCCACAGCATTGCACCCGTCGTGGCACTGAGAGCCATGGCATACAGGTTTTCCTCTCGGACCTGGTGACCATCCGGTCCTGACGAGACGGTCGTCACGTTGGTCTGGAATATCAACGTATCCCCTGCAAGCGCCAATGCGACGTACCCGCTTGTCATTGTAGACAGTACACTGCGACTCCAGAGAGCTTTGCCACTCCGAACATCCACCGCCTGGACAAGAGGCTCCTCTCTGCCATTTCGGGCTGCCGGACCGGCGAAGAATACGGTTTTGCCATCGCTGCATGTCGCCGTTGCGTATGCCAACAGAGCGTCCCACTGTTCGGGAATGGTCTTACCAAGGAATTTGCCAGACGTGGCATTCCACATCCCAATATATGTCTTCCCTCTCAGCTGAGGCAACGTCCAAGCTCCATATTTCAGCATGTCAGTTTCGGTCAACTCGGAAACGGGCAGGAACACCTTCCCTCCTGCTATTACTGGCATCGTGCCTGAGGCGACGCCTGCTGAGTGCCCGATGGGTTCGGTTTTCCACACGACACGGCCGGAAGCAGCCTCAAGACACCACAGCCGATCCTGCTGATCTCCCGGGTTGTCCAGGTTCATCTCACCCGCCACCACGTACACGAGGGCGCCGGCAACGACAATGGGGCCCTCCACTCCGTCACCCACCGTCGCATGCCACAACTGTGTTCCATCCGAGTTGAGAGCTGTCACTCCGGAGTCAGGAATGAAGATGGTGCCCGTAGCATCCTGCACGGGTGAACCATAGGGGAATGACGAGTTCCTCGGGTCAAAGATGTCGTCGTTCCCGGACCAGGCAAACAGTTTTGTGATGTCCGACGGCAGGGATGTCATCCCCGCAACAGCCCACAGCCCAGTAACTTCCCGGGTCGCCACGTCACCGACCTGTACGACCTGCTGGCCACCACTCGCAGGACTACCCGTGCAACCCCATGACGACACCAGCAGTCCTGTTGCGAGAGTGGCAGCAATCACGTTCAAAATATGGCGTTTCCAATACATGCGTACCTCCCTGGTGAGAGTGTCTCAGCGGGCCTGCGCGAAACGAACAGCGATCGGCTTGCTGAGCAACATCCACCGTACCACCTCACGGTTACGCCAGGGTTACGGAGTAGCTGAACGTGGCAGGAACAGGCAAAACACCGCACCTTGTCCGAGGTTGGGCTCCACAGCAATACTCCCCCCGAGAGCTTCCGCTGCCTTCGCGACGATGGCAAGGCCAAGTCCCACACCACCCGTGTCACGATTGCGGCTGACGTCTGCTCGCCAAAACCGATCGAACACGTGAGCAACTTGATCCGAAGAAAGCCCGGGGCCACTATCAGCCACCGTCAGTCTCGTCCTCCCATCAGGCAGCAGACATGCATCCAGGCGTACGGCGGATCCGGCAGGCGCGTACCGTACAGCGTTGCTCATGAGACCGTCCAACGCCAGCAACAACAGCTCCCTGTTCGTTGCGACGGTCAGATTTTCGCCGGTAGCTGTCAGCGTCACGCTGCGTGTCTTCAGTTCGGATTGGAAGCGAGCACGCAACTCATCGGCAACGTCGGAGGTCGTGACGTGATCTGTCGTCGAAGGCCGGACCTCGTCGAGCCGAGCCAACATAATGAACGAATTCGACAGGCTGGTTGCGCGCTGAGCCTGTCGCATCACAGCTTCCAGTCGCTCGCGCACCTCACCAGGCAGCTCCGATGACCCAAGGGCCACCTCCGCGTTCACACGGATAGACGCCAGTGGACCGCGGAGTTCATGACCAGCATCGGACGCAAACTGCTCCAGGTGTTCCACAGTACTCACGACAGGCTTCAAAGCAACGGTCGTCAGAAACCAAGTCGACGTCGCAACAATGACGGCTCCCGCAACCAATGCAATGATTGCCGACAGTCGCGCTCTGGCCGATTCAACGCGCGAGACGCTGGCAGGCACACCGAGGATGATGTCCCCCTCAGTTGTCGTCACCGTCATCATGAGCCATACGCCTGGTTCAACACCTTCCTTGTGAGGCTGTCGCAGGGTCTGCACAATCCCGGTCTTCCAGCGAATCGTGTCGGCAACGGCGGGCACGTTACCCCAGGCAACACTGGTTCCATCGCGTTGCCGAAGCAACACAAATCCGCCCGCCGTCAGGCAGTACGTCTCCTGAAGGTCCCGGCCTGCCGCGCTCGATTGAGCCAGGCTTGTCTGACCAGCAATCGCACGAACATCTGCGCTCAGTCGATCCTGTTCACGCACGAGGACGCGCGATGCCAACTCATCAGCTGCTCGCTGAGCCGCCATCTCGGGCATGAAGACCACGCTACTGGCAAGCACGAGGAATATAGCCGAAGTCAGCACCACCTGACGGAACGCCACGCGTCTCTGAGTGCGCTGCGCTCGGCGCCCAACTGCGCTTAGTTGGGGCGCTTCCAGTCGTGGGCGAGCGACCATGAGGACAGCCATAACGGCGCCAACAACCAGTAGCACCTGAATCCACGTTTGATATGGGTGCCCTGCTGCGAGGAACACGACAACACTAACCACCGTGACACCGCCAACGATAAGTGTCACTCCGTCAAACCGGCTATGTTTTCTGGTCAACGCTGACACGTGGGATGACGGACACCGCAGTAAGGATACCGTAACCCTTGCCGCGAATCGTCGTGATAATGGGTCGAGTAGCATTGTCGCCTATTTTCGCTCTGAGTCGGTGTATGTGGACCTTGAGTGTCTGTGCCCACAATGCAGAACGGTCATCCCACATATGCTGCTCCAGTTCTTCCTGTGGGACCATACGGCCAGCATTGCACAGAAGATACTCCAGCAATTGCTCTTCCTTGGACGTCAACGAAATTGTCACGCCGGCAACCGTGCACGAATGAGAAGACACATCGAGTTGCAGAGCCTCAACACACACGACACCAGGCAGTGATGGCGGTCCACGACGAAGCAGGGCGCGAATTCGTGCAAGAAGCTCTTCGAACGCGAATGGTTTAGCCAGGTAATCATCCGCACCAGAGTCGAATGCCTTCAGTCTGGCATCCACACCTTCAACCGCCGTCAAGACGAGCACGGGCGTCCGAACTCCTTCCCCGCGCAGACGCTCAAGGACAGTCATCCCAGACAGCATCGGAAGACATAGGTCAAGGATGATTACATCGTACCCTTGTTCAACGTGGACCTTTCCGATGGCGCTCTGACCGTCGAAGGCGATGTCTACTGCAAAGAGCTCACGGCGCAATCCAGCCGCGATCCCTTCCGCAAGGTCCTGCTCGTCCTCCACCACAAGTATGCGCATGCGCTCACCCCCTCAGCAGTTTCGAACATTATATTGCAGCACGTGTCATGTGACCAGTCTCGACCATTCTGCCGAACTGAAACGGAGCTCTATTATGCCCGACACAGGTTACGGGACGGTTACGTTTCCCGCCGGGACATGGTCTGATCGCCTGTCATCTCGTCCCGACCTCCCGATCTACCATGTCGCAACTCTGTGATAGTTCATCGACGCCAGAACCATGCTGGGGGGAGACACGCCCTGCTATTCCCTTCGACTGTGCGTATACTGAGTTGGATGGTATTCTGAATGAGAGGGGAAGACGATGCACACAGACCGAATCATGCG
>NZ_QXIU01000091.1 GCF_003570935.1 Candidatus Cryosericum odellii | reverse complement strand
TGATAATTGCAATCAATTTGTTTATTTTCATTTCTTGCCCTCCAATTTCCTTCGTTGTGCGTGATGTCTATGAAACATCCTATTGAAAGAGGTCGATGGAAGGAAAGGAAATACTCCCTGGTGTAGGAATCGAGGAGCCCTGCTTGCCCTTCGCGTCAAAACTCACTATCGAAATCTTGTTCACATACAGACTTCCAAGGATTGTTCCGGATGTGTCCACTGCGTAGTCATACCCGCCATTCCAATTGGCAGCGGGATATTCAATGATCAACGTGCCATTGTCGCTGGCCAACTGTGCCTGAAGTGGCCCCTCAGTATTTGTCGGCCCGTTACTGTAAAGCTTGGCAAGGAGCGTATTGATATTCTCTGGCAATGTTATTGAGGGCAAGGCCGCTGCCGTATCGATGCAGCCAATTTGTCCATTATGGCTATGGGTGAAGTAGAGGAGCGACCCAACACGAGCAAAGCTTGCCCACTGACCCGAGATGAAACCTTCAGTAAATGCATCCCTGTTGCCGCATCGTATCCACGTCGCTTTCCCATCGCTCATACGAAGAAGCCATATGCCATCAGACATATTCTTCACCACCTTGTCTCCTGCCTCAACAAGAACAAGCCCATTGTTGATGCTGCCGCTTCCATACACCACGACTATCTGCGTCAGGCTGGAGGGGACAGGGACAGTTAGTGTTTGCGCCTTGGAACCAGAAGAAATGCTTTGCTCTGTAATGGTAAGAGTTTTGCCATCCAGCGTTTCATTTAGCAGAGCGTCTAGTTCCAGGGGAACGGCCACAAAAGCATTCTCATCTGAAGCATACCATCGTCTGATTTCACTGTCTTTGGTTGATAAATACTGCATTCCCTCGGGAAGAGTCAGAAGATTTACATCCTTGGATATCGTTGTTATGAGAGGTTTCTTGCTCAGGTAGTTCCATTGTTGAACGACTCGAACGGGTGAACTAAGTTGCCAGTACAGCGGAAGGCCCCCGTTATCAAGATCGATCACGTGGACAACAGATGTGCCAGAGGTTTGTAGTGTGTTTTGTCCAATATTCCACAGGAGAAGTGAACCTGCATCATATTCCGACGATGTGAAATTGGTTTCCACCATCATAGTGATCTGCGGTCCTTCCACCGGGACAACTTTCGGGGTACAACCCGTTGTTACTAAAACCACCGCAAGCAGGATGCTCAGGAATGTGTTCATTAGAAAAAAGAATCGTAAATTAGTTTTCATTGATTATGCCTCCAATTTGCCGGAAACCTAGAAGATGTTCCCTTGAAAGAGGTCGTAGGAAGGAAAGGAGACATATCCTGGAGATCCTGGCGTTTTGAGGGAGGAACCCTGCTTCCCGTTTGCGTCAAAGCTACTCACTGAAGTCTTGTCGGCTCTGAGACTTCCAAGCACTGTTCCCGAAATGTCCACATCATAGTACACAGGATTCCCGTGAACGTCTGGGTACGAGACAATTAGTGTATCACTGCTGCTTGCTAACTGTGCCTGCAACGGCCCCTCTGCGTTCTGTGGTCCTTCCTTGAAGAGTCTTACAAGAAGCGTGTTAATCTCTTCTGGCAGCATCACTGATGGCGAGACCACTGTTGTGTCGATGCAACCGATTTTCGTGTGGCTGTGAGTGAAATAGAGTAGCGTTCCAACCCGTGCAAAGCTCGGGCTCTGGTCCGGAATGAGGCTTCCACCAAATGCGGACAGATTACCGCACCGTACCCACGATCCCGTCCGATTGTTCATGTGGAGAAGCCACAGGGAGTCTGCCGCATTCGTCACGACGTTGTCCCGCGCCTCAACCAGAACAAATCCGTTGCTGGTACTGCCACTGCCATACAACACATCTATCTGCGCCAGTCCGGAAGGAACGGGAACTGTCAGTAACTGCGACTTGGAACCGGAGGCAACGCCCTGCTCTGTTACCGTCATGACAGTCTTCTGAGAGGAAGAAGCACTGACCTCAAGTGGCACAACGACGAAGGCATCTTTCTCCGGTACGTACCATCGCGTGAATAAACCTCCCGTGGTTGGAGCAGATTGCATTCCCACAGGTGGAACGAGCATCCTGATGTCTTTTGAGGTTGCCGTTATGAGGGCTTTCTTGCTCGGGATGCCCCATTGTTGAACGACTCGAACCGGTGAACCAGGTTGCCAGAATAGCGGAAGACCCCCGTAATCGATCTCGCTCACGTGGACAACGGATGTGCCAGAGATATGCAGTGTGTTTTGCCCAATGTTCCACAGGAGAAGTGATCCTGCGTCGTATTCTGACGATGTGAAATTGGTTTCCAGCATCATGCTGATCTGCGGACCTTCTACTGGGACAACTTTTGGAGCACAACCTGTTGGCACAAGAACTACGGCGAGCAGGATGCTCGTGAATATGGCCATTACTGGACGGAATCGCGATGTCGTTGTTTTCATGCTATGCACTTCCTTCACTGCCACAGATCGACTTTGCCATCTGAAGCAATGACAAAGAAGCCTTTGTCGACGGGTTGAAACACAAACGTGTTGTCGACAGAAGTCTGATTCCAGACAACCTGAGAGATGCGCTTGTTCCACAATTCCTTACCCGTAGCAGGGTCAAGAGCTGCCACAAGCCCTCCACCATCCTGAACGTACAGGACATCTCTTGTTGTTGTCAGTGTCATGTCTGGGTACAGATCATATAACTTTCCCATATTGGGACCGTCTGTGATGGGTGTCTTGTAGGATGCGAACTGATGTCTCCAGGCTTCCTTACCAGTGGCAAGGTCAAGAGCCA
Organism: Candidatus Cryosericum odellii; assembly: GCF_003570935.1. Taxonomy (GTDB): domain Bacteria; phylum Caldisericota; class Caldisericia; order Cryosericales; family Cryosericaceae; genus Cryosericum; species Cryosericum odellii. Next base: position 32,757 of record NZ_QXIU01000091.1, on the reverse strand, counting down.
TGAGCACTCCGTTGCTGCCTTGAAGGTAGACATTCGCTTTATCGACAGCGAAGTGGCCCGGATTTGTGTCAATCTGACGCGTCCAGAGCCGTTCTGTCTTGTCGAACAATCCTGTACGCATCTTCCACACGTCGATCGACCGTTCTTGCTTGCTATTGGACAATAAGACTGACAGCGTATCGCCCTGCTTGATAAGATCCGTGGCCTCTCCATTGACGTGTTCTGTCCATAGCGTCTTGTTCGTATCGCAATTGAAAGCTATAAGAGCGGAGCGTGATGTTGGAGACACGGATTCGAGAATACCGGCATACAACGTCGCGCCATCGCACAGCAACTGTCCAGATGTCTCTGAGTGAATGGGCAGTGCAGTCCAGTCGATACGATCAAGCGATGCACCAGTGGCCGCATCCCAGATCCATATCCCTGGGTAGTGCACTTCCTCTGTAGTGGGCACCGAGGTTGACGTTCGTTCTTCTTCACCAATAACGTAGACGCGATCTGCTGTATGGCTCTGCTCATTGATATGCACGACAATGTTGCTGCGAACTCCAAAGACAAAAGGTGACGTGACTGTTGGAGTACTTTTCCAGACGGTTGCCCCAGTCGTCTTGTCGAGACACGCGATAGACGCAACAATGCCGGGCTCGCCCGACTTGAACAGGTCCGTGCGGACAAAGAACAGGTGCTTCCCATCCGTCGTGAATGTCGCATACGGCTGCATAGACACAGATGCATTCGTCAGCACTGACCAAAGCTTCTTCCCCGTTGCCTGATCCCATGCCGTCGTCCATTGAGTCAAGTCGTCATGGTACGAGAAGGTATACAACGTACCATCCAGGAACTGTGGCGTGCCGGCACAACTGTCATTGCCCAGGTTCAGATTTTCAGTGGCGTATGATGCGGCGACCTTTGTGGGTGCCATGAGGAGACCGTTGACATCGACAAGGGTGCTATTGACAGTGCCAGACGTTGCCTGGTCCCGGCATCCTGTCATGGCCGTACTGAGCAGTGTCAGTATGAGCAACCCTGCGATGATCCATGGACGCTTCTGTAGTTGTTTGTTCGTGTCCATTTCTTGCCCCCATTCCTTGACCTGATGGTGGACTGGAACCCGGTCACCAGAGCCGTCAGCGCGCCGTATCAGTGCAGCGTCGCAGCGGACATCGTGTCCTCCACTACAAATATAACGCGGTGGTGATGTTTTTGCTAATCGGCAGGACAGAAGGCCCGGAATACCAGAACCTCAATGCATCTACCAAGACCTTACTACGTCTGCCAGAACTTTGACACATATACCGAGACCTTAATTCTTCATTCCAAGTGCACAGCCATGGGCTCTTCCATCTGACATGAGCTGTCCTGCAAAATATGTAGACCTGACCCCGTTCAGCGTCCGGTTAGCCTAGAACGAGAACGGAGACTGAAGAGACGCTGGCGGATAACCGTACACAATCCTCCATTGGTCAATCACGCTATCGTGGACGTAAGCCGCAGTTCGCCCGGAGTCAGCGCCAATATACACATGGACAACGCCTGTAAATTTGTGAGGGCTGTAAGCTGTTACTACTTCTGCGGGCAGTAAAATATCCCACATGTAGTGGTCCGTATCCGGCATAAAACCATCTGGTGGAGTTAGTCTGACAAGAAGGGTAGTGCAACGATCTGCTGTCAAACGCAGATATCCTTTACTGAATGGCACAGAGAAGGATGACAACTTGGGGTTTGCTAGTGAATCCTTCGCAATGGCAATGGCTTGAGACCGAGAGACACGCGTATGAATCATCCAGAGAAATAGCGAATTAGAGACCGCTTCGCCAGGGTAGAGGTGACTGTTCGATCCTAGCCACATGAGGCCAACTACCACCACAAGAAGCACGACTGTGATTATGCGAGCGGTACGACGCTTCTGTGGTTGTTTGTTCGTGTTCATCTCTTGCCCTCCGTCTTCCCTTCTTGATCCAATGGTGGACAGGAACCCGGTCACCAGAGCCGTCAGCGCGCAGCTTCTTTTCATGAACCTGCCCGCTATGCTCTTCTTACCTTTCGTATCACCCACAGGATCAGCCATGTGATCAGGAGAAGGCTTCCCCAGACCAAGGCGAGATCAAGAAAGTAGTTGGGCCAGATCATATGGGTGACAAAGTCGTAAGGAGAAAGGAAATGGGTTCTCATAGGGACTTTATCCGCATAGTACCACGCCTGATCCTGATACAGGAAAGGAAACGGCAATCCCATGGGAATGTGCGAGCTCGCATCTGCTGTTGTGACTGTCTGCTCCCTGTATAATGACCGGAACAGCAGCACATGTGCCGCTATCCATGGTACAAGGACAATTAACCAAAGGGTACCTCGCCTTGAAGAAAGCTTGGGTGATTTCTGCTCATCCGGGGTCGTCCAAGGGTGCACCGGTTTGAGAGTGGTTCTCATCGGGTCTTCCTGATCGCTCATTAATATCCCCCACCGCCCCAGTCATAGATCAACCATGGTGACGTTTCATTGTCTCTTTTGAGAAAGAAGCCCCAGACGTTTTTGCCGTCGTTTATGCCTGTTGCACCGTAGGAAGCGTTCTTGAATTTGAGGTCGAAAACCACCTCAAATACCTTTGTCCCCGTTGTTCTGGGTAGTCTCTCACTGATACTTAGAATCTTCACATACGCTAGTGCGTCAAGGTGCTGCGCTATACCTCTCTTGTCTGGAGTCAGGCGCTTTTCCATTTCAACAAGATTCTTGGCATTCCAATACTTGAAGTAGTCTCTCACCACCTGTTCAGGAGAGGGCATGGCAGGTACTTCAAGCTCAAGCGCGTCTTTTGGAACGTCGACAAAAGATTCGCTTCCTGTAGTTTGCTTGAACTCATTTGCAGTAGGAACATAAACAAGAGGATTCCCCTGCCAGTGAGGTTGAAGAATTCCTGAAACCGTATAGGTTTTTCCTTCAATGATCTTGGGATATCCAGTGCCCCCGTAGACAATGGTACCGTCAGAGAACTTGTCTGCCTTTGCCGAAAGCGGTTGACAGAGATAAAAGACTACAAATACATGACGCGGTTCTCTCCCATCAGAAGATACGAGGGAAGTAGTCTCTCCCATTACCATTCTGGTGTTCACAACACCAGTTACCTTCAAAGTAGCTGAAAAGTTTGCAATATATGTGCCTGCTCCCGTAAGAGCGATGGGAGGAACATCATTCTTATACGGGATTTCCCCATTTTTGATCATTGTGGCCATATCATTTCCATCCGGAACATGCCTTGTACCTACAACTCTTGGTGCACAGCCGGTTGCCGCCAGAAGTACTGCAACCAGGATGCTCATAAATGCGGCAATCCTTGATGAGGATCCTGATTTCGTTGTTTTCATGTTTCATACCTCCAACATGTGCCTTCAACAAGAGGCACGGACTGGAACCCGGTCACCCACGCCGTCAGCGCACCGTTCTCTGGTTGTCCAGAATCTGTCCCAATTCTTTCAGAAAGCCGTCCGAGTCTGCGGGAGAGATTCCATACTTCACCCCAGACCTGGTCGTGATCATGATAACATCTTTGTATAGACGGGTGGAATACATACTGATACTGCCTTCGTCGGCGTAGATGAGATCAAGAGCGCCGGCCTTTGGAAATCCGCAGCTTGAGAACATGTCGTTCTTGAGGTCTTTGCGAATGGCACTTGCGATGTTGTCATATGGAATCTTGGTATGCCATTGTGCACCAAGAATGAGGCACAGCGCGTCATCCCGAAGCTCGTAGTGCATGTGAGGCAGCAGGCGAAGAATCACAAGCTCAGAGACTAGTTCATACAGAAAGACTGCAATTATCGGCGTAAACAACATGATGATGAATGTGTCAATTGGCGAACCCGACCAGTTCATATAGACAATCCCTACGAGCCCGATGATTGTAGCTACTGACAACAATATCAAGAAAACGCGACCTGAAGGATAGCGAGGCGACGGCTTGTCCGTGTAATACACACGTATGCTATTGTTTCCACTATTAGTAGCCATTGTTGCGCCCCTCTATTTCCACAGATCGACCTTGCCGTCAGAGAAGATGACATAGAACCCTTTGTCGACAAACTGCAGCACAAACAGGCCATCTTTGCCTTCTTCGGATGGGTACCACACGACCTTCGAAATGCGCTTGTTCCACAGTTCTTTGCCGGTAGCTTGGTCAAGAGCTGCCACAAGTCCCCCACCGTCCTGAACATACAAGACACTTCCTGCCGTTGTCAGGATCATGTCAGGATTCAGATCAATCATCTTCCCATAATCCATCGTGTTCACCAGCGCACCCACCAGCCCGGTTCTGGATGATGCGAACTGCCGTTTCCAGATTTCCTTGCCAGTAGCAAAGTCGAGAGCTGTGAGCGCTCCCTTGTTGCCTTGAAGGTAGACGTGTTTACTGTCAACAGCGAAGGAAGTAATCGGCCACTTTTCGGGTGTCGTCTCAACTAGTACCGTCTCAACCTTGCGTGTCCAAAGCCGCTTTGCTGAACGTGATGTCCAGCCGATCTTCCATACGTCAAGCCAATCATCGGCGTACGCAGCGCTGCGAATGAAGACGAGCGTGCTGCCTTGCTTAACGAGATTCGCAGCCTCGCCGTCAACGCTCTCTTTCCACAGCATCTTGTTCGTATTGACGTCAAAAGCTGCAAGAGAAGACTTCTGAGCAGGGTACTTCGATTTGGCAGATATCGATGTAGAACCATCAAGCTCAGGGATACTCGCATACAACGTTTCACCGTCGCACAGCAACTGCCCGCTGTTTGCAGACAGGGTGAGTGCAGGCCAGTCGATACGTCCCAGTGATTTCCCGGTAGCTGCGTCGAAGATCCAGACGCCTTGCCGACCCTTTTCTTCGACTACTGAATCTGAGTAAATATAGCGGACTTCTTCACCAAGAAGGTAGAGACGGTCCGCTAGATGGGTCTGCGTGTTTATGTGCATGGAAATGCCGCTTAGTGCCAAGAAAGGGAAAGGCGAAGCAGCGCTTGCAGGGTTCTTCCAGACAGTCGCCCCGGTTGTTCTATCCAGACATGTCAGCGTGCTGTGATTAAGAAAGAACAGATGCTTTCCATCGGATACCAGTGGTTCTACGTAGTAGCCGTCGCTTATACTTGTTGACCAAAGCTTCTTCCCTGTGGCCTGCTCCCACGCTATCATCTGCATATAGTGATAGGTCGCATCATGAGAGAAAGTGTACAGTGTCCCATCCAGGAATTGTGGCATGCCAAGGCAGTTGGAATCGCTCAGATACAGTTTCTGTCCAGTGAGATAAGACGCGGCAATGCCGGCGGGCGCTGCAAGCATTCCGTCAACGTCGGCAGAAGTGCTGTTGACGGTCCCCGTCGCTGCTCGGTTCTGGCATCCTGTCAGGGTCGTAGCGAGCAGCATCAGAACGAGCAGCGCTGCAACTGCATAGGGACTCTTTTGTAGTTGTCTGCCTGGAATTCTCATCGTGTCCACCTATTTCCAGAGGTCGACTCTTCCGTTGTCGAAGAGAACAAGGAACCCTTTGTCGACGGGTCTCAATATGAACCAGTTGCGATAGAATATCTGACCAAATATCACCGTGGAGATACGCTTACTCCAAAGTCTTTTGCCACTGGCGGGATCGAAGCCGGCTACCAGACCGCCTCCGTCCTGAACATAGAGAAGGTCCCGGGTCATCGTCAGCGTCATGATGGGGTATAGGTCACGTAACTTGGTGGGGTCGTCTATTTCCCCTGTCTTGTACGACGAGAACTGTTGTCTCCAAGCTTCCTTACCTGTGTCGAGGTCAAAAACAATGAGTTTCCCGTCCCCGCACGGAAAGTAGAGATGACTGCTGTCGACGGCGAAGCTGTTCCATTGTCCTGCAGTTGAATCGTGGGTCCAGAGTCGTTTCACGAGATTCGACGACGTACCGACCTGCCATACATCGATCCACTCGGAGTTGCGCAGGAAGATCAGCTTGTTGCCTTGCTTGACGAGTTGCGAGCACTCGCCATCGACGCTCTTCTTCCATAACAATTTCTTCGTCCGGAGGTCAAAAGCGATCAGACTGGACTTCTGGGCTGGGTATTCGGATTCTGTGGATTCGGGGATGCCGGCGTAGAGTGTATTACCATCGCACAAAAGCTCTCCACTGCGACCATAGGAAGAAAACGTGAGAGTGGGCAAATCAAGACGGCTCAACAATTTGCCAGTGTTTGCGTCCAGAATCCAGATGCCAGGGTTCCGCACCTTTTGCGCTATTGCCTGCTTGTTGATCGGTGTGATCCACTTGCCCTCGTACTGTATTTGAGGAGGTATGGACTCATATTCCCAGCCAATGACGTAGAGCATATCCGCCGCATGAGTCTTCTCATTGATGTGTGCGGTGATGTTGCGATTAGCTCCAAAAAGGAAAGGAGATGCTACTTGCGGGACACCTTTCCAGACTATGGCCCCCGTCCTCTTGTCCAAGCAGCTAAGAACTCCTTGGTCATAGAAGAAGACGTGCTTTCCATCTGATGCGAGGGATATGGACCAATCTTGTATGCCAAGCGACCAGAGCTTTTTTCCAGTTTCCTGGTCCCATGCCTGCATCAGCACTCCGCTCTGGCCATTGTAGTAATCCGAGAACGTGTACAAAATGCCGTCCAGGAACGTAGCACCACCGTCTTCGCTGTTGATATTCACAGTAGAGTACATGGTTGTAACCTTGGAAGGCATTTTCAAGAGACCGTTCACGTCAACGAAGTTCTTGTTGAGTGTGTCTGATGTTGTTATGCTGTCAGACGCCGATGCGGTCCGACCTCCGATGTTGCTGAACAGACCCACCGCAACCGTACCAAGCAGTACCAGTATGAGCAGTCCTGTGATGACCCATGTACGCTTCCATGATTGTTTGTTCATGTCTCTTCTTCTGCTACGGTGCATATATTATCGTTATTGTCTGAGTAGTCGCATCCCATTGGACATCCAGTGCAAGTGCTTCAGCAACAAACCGGAGAGGAAGGAAGGTCCTGTTGTTGATGATCACGGGCACAACCTTCGGGTTTGCAGGATCAATGGCAATTGCTTTGTCATCGACGTATCCGATATTGCCCCCGACAGCAACGTCCACAGAGTGTTCTCCCAGGAACATGTCTACTGTTCTTGCAGACGGACTCCAGACGACCCTGCCACCAAGCGTCTCGATCAGGGCGCGGAGAGGAACGAGAGTACGTGAGTTCACTATGATGGGCGCTGCCTCCAGTGGCACTACTTTCGCATCCACGTGCATTGTCGTGCTGCCAATCTTCAGTTGAATGACACTCTTCGGAGAAGAGACAGCCTGATATCGCAAGATGCCGTCATCGGTCGCGGCGTACAGAACGCCAGCCGTCAGCCGATCAGCGGCTAGCTCTGTCACATATTTTGACGAAAGGCCCGTACTCATGGCACTCCACGTTACTCCAGCATCCACTGAGCGGAACACACCAACGCTGGTGCCAGCATACACCGTGCCATTCGCATGTGGATCGACGACAAGAACTTGCACCTCCCCATAGGAGGGGACAATGCCTTCAACCGTCCACGCGGCTCCGCCATCCGTGGAGCGACAAACGGAACCATGCATGGTACCGGCATACAAGTTGGCAGGCACAACCGGATCAATGGCAAACGACTCAACGTCCTCATTTGTGACACCCACGTTCACCGCGTTCCAATGGTCACCCGCATCAGTGGAGCGAAAAACTGAGTCTGGGTAGTGAAAGATGTCGCTAGAAGTAGCAACCATGGTCCAGATGCTGACATAGAGGGCAGCGGGGTTTGCAGAATCAATCGCAAGGGACCAAACATCTGTATGTACCGGCAGACCTGCGTCTATCGCGGTCCAGGTCGCACCGCTGTCCGTAGAACGGAAGACCCCGAGGTTGGTACCGGCGTACAACGTCGTCGACGTGTGCGGGTCGATGGCAAGAACGGCAATTCGCGTCTTTGTGATCCCCGTGTTTGCGGCTGCCCAATGGTCTCCTGCGTCATCAGAACGGTAGACGCCGTTGTGTGTACCGACATACAGGGTAGCAGGAGTATGCGGGTCAATGACGAGGCAGTTGACACCCCATTCCGTGATGCCGGCGTTGGCCGCCGTCCATGTGGCGCCGCTATCTCTCGAGCGGAAAACACCACTGTCGGTCCCTGCATAGATGGTACCCTTGGACGCAGGGTCCACGGCAAGAGATGTGACATGAACATAGGGAAGACCCGTGTTCACGGCAGTCCAGTGATCCCCAGCGTCCGCTGAGCGGAAGACACCGGCTCCATCAGTGCCGGCATAGACGACACCCGGCGTTTGCGGATCAACAGCAAGAGCCAGCGTGTGATTTGTGATACCAACGTTTGCCATAGTCCACGTGGCACCGCCCCTGACCAAACGGAAGATCCCGCTGTCAGTAGCGACAGTGAGAGTTGCAGGAGCGACGGAACTGATGACGAGAGAACCAGCGTGCAGATCAGAGAGGCCGGTATTCATCAGGGTCCAATGGTCACCCTTGTCCGTAGAACAGAAGACGCCGCCGCCATCAGTGCTGGCATACAGGACAGTCGGTGCCTTTGGGTCGGCAGCGAGGGAAGTGACATTCCGGTGGAGCGCCCCATCGTCCTCTGAAACCCCTGCAATACCAGTATCTACCTCGGTCCAATGGTTTCCGCTGTCACTGGAGCGAAAGACGCCATAGTAACTGCCCGCATACAGCGTAGAGGGAGTAAGAGGGTCAATGACAAGAGAGGCGACCCTTTGGATGGAAACACCAGTGCCGGCTGAAGGCCCGGCGGTAATACCGGTGTCTGCCTCTACCCAGTGGTCCCCGCTATCCGTCGAGCGGAAAACTCCGCGGTTGCTGCAGGCATAGAGTGTCGTGGGAGTCACGCGGTCGATAACAAGGGCACCAACAACGGCAGTGCCAAGCCCCGCGTTGACCAGTATCCATGTAGCCCCGCTGTCCCGAGAGCGAAAGACTCCCTCCTCCAACGTGCCAGCATAGAGCGTCGTTGGAGCCTCTGGGCCAATGGCAAGTGCGAGGACATCTCTGGGAGAAGTCGCTGCCGTTGCCGCTGCCCACGTGGCACCGCTGTTTGCAGAACGGTAGACGCCATCTTGCGTGCCTGCGTACAGAATGGCAGGAGTCTTGGGATCGACGGCAAGTGACAAGATGTTGCCACCGCACAGTGGCAGTTGCGTCCAGTTGTACGTACCTGCCGCTTGCACAGCAGGGGCACCAGCCACTGCGCCCGAGAAACTCAAGGCAAGACACAACAAAAGAATCATCATGCCGGTAGCAGGTGAACAGTGTCGTATATTAGGTGTTTTCATGCCATGTACCTCCAACACGTGCTTTCAACAAGGTTGGTGGACAGGAACCCGGTCACCAGAGCCGTCAGCGCGCCGTATCAGTGCAGCGTCGCAGCGGAGATCCTCCCCTCGTTCTGTCAGTCTTCCCAGTACCGTGTGTCTTTGGTGTCGATGTAGCCCCATTTGCCGTTGAGTCCCTGTTTGCCGTTGAGTTGGACTTGCGCAAGACCCTCGCTGAAGGGATTTGCCCAATCATAGACTGCCGGTATCACCATGGTCCCTTTGGTGTCGATGTAGCCCCATTTGCCGTTGAGTCTAACGGGCGCAAGACCCTCGCTGAAGGAACTTCCGTCGTCATAGACTGCCGGTATCACCATGGTCCCTTTGGTGTCGACGAAGCCCCATTTGCCGTCGAGTACAACAAGTGCAAGACCATCGATGAAGGGACCTCCGTCGTCATAGACTGCCGGTATCACCATGGTCCCTTTGGTGTCGACGAAGCCACATTTGCTGTTGAGGTGGACGGGCGCAAGACCATCGATGAAGGGACCTACACTGTCATAAACAGTGGGGATGACCATCTTCCCCTTGGTGTCGATGTAGCCCCATTTGCCGTTGAGGTGGACGGATGCAAGACCATCGCTGAAGAGAAGTACGTTGTCATAGGCAGCAGGTATCACCATGGTCCCTTTGGTGTCGATGTAGCCCCATTTGCCGTTGAGGTGGACGGATGCAAGACCCTTGATGAAGGGATCTACACTGTCATAGACTGCCGGTATGACCATGGTCCCTTTGGTGTCGATGTAGCCACATTTACTGTTGAGGTGGACGGGCGCAAGACCCTCGCTGAAGAGATCTACACTGTCATAAACAGTGGGGATGACCATTTTTCGGTCTCGATTGCAGAATCCCCATTTATCACCCTTTCGGTAGGGGATGAGCGCTACAACCTTCTCGTCCTTGCCAGCACGTGTTCTGATCACCTGGTACACGGCAAAAGACGAAAACAGTAAAACCAGCACAATAACAATCGGCAGAATGACTTTAAGGCTGGAATACTTGCGGTCCTGTTTGTTCGTGTCCATTTCCTGTCCCCCGTTCCTTGACCTGATGGTGGACTGGAACCCGGTCACCAGCGCCGTCAGCGCGCCGTATCGTTGCGGCATCGCAGCGGAGATCATACCCTCCACTGTGAGTGTAACGCGTTAGTGATGTTTTTGCTAATCGGCTGGACGGCTGGCTTGCCCGCAGATCTGTTCCAGGTTGTATGTCCCTCGTTTTGTGTACTATACTAAACGAGGAGGCTTCATGGAGAACCTGCCGGACGAACTGGTTCAGCTGATCGATCGCTTCAAGGAACACCTGGAGCAGTACAGGGGTGTCTCATATGATGAAGCCAACACACGTACTGACTTCATCGATCCCCTGTTTAAGCTGCTGGGCTGGGACGTCGCCAACACGGCCAGCTATGCCGAGCAGTACCGCGAAGTCATCCGCGAAGACAAGGTCAGCATCGAGGGTGGCACCAAAGCCCCTGATTACTGCTTCCGCATCGGCGGTGTCCGCAAGTTCTTCGTGGAGGCCAAGAAACCATCAGTCGATCTGCGCAACGACCCCAGTCCTGCCTATCAGCTGCGCCGCTACGCATACTCGGCCAAATTGCCGCTGTCCATCCTGACGGATTTCCAGGAATTCGCCGTCTACGACACGCGCATCAAGCCCAGCCCAAATGACAGCGCCTCCGTGGCGCGTATCCAGTACTTCACCTTTGAGGACTATCCCGAGAAGTGGGCGTTCCTCACCGATAAATTCTCACGTGAAGCCATCCTTCACGGCGCCTTCGACAAATACGTGGAGGACACGCGCAGCAAGCGGGGCACCAGCGAAGTCGACAAGGAGTTCCTGAACCTCATCGACCAGTGGCGCGAGAAGCTGGCGCGCAACATCGCGCTGCGCAACCGTAACCTTCCGCTGCATCAGCTCAACTTCGCCGTCCAGAAGACGATCGACCGCATCGTATTCCTGCGCATCGCCGAGGACCGTGGCATCGATACCTATGGCACACTGCACTCCCTGCTCAACGGCGCAAACCAGTACACGCGCCTGCTGCAGCTCTTTACCCAGGCCGACGCGCGGTACAACGGCGGACTCTTCAACTTCGCCGAGGACACGCTGACGCCGGGCCTGACGGTCGACGACAACATCATCAAGGACATCGTCCGCAGCGTCTACTACCCGCAGAGCCCCTACGAGTTCTCGGTGCTGGACGTCGCCATCCTGGGCAACATCTATGAGCAGTTCCTGGGCAAGACCATCCGCCTCACGGCCGAGCACCACGTCAAGGTAGAGGAGAAGCCCGAAGTCAAGAAAGCCGGCGGCGTCTACTACACCCCCAGAGACATCGTGGAGTACATCGTGGACCATACGGTCGGGGAGGCGCTCAAGGAGACGACACCTGCCAAGGTCGAGCAACTGCATATCCTCGACCCCGCCTGCGGTTCCGGCAGCTTCCTGCTGGGAGCATACGACAAGCTGCTCAGCTGGCACCTGGACTGGTACGCCCAGGAGACGCACCGCGTCAAAGCACTCAAAGACCACTGTATCATCGAGCCGCGCGCAGGAGACTATCGCCTGACCATTGACGAGAAGCGCCGCATCCTGACCAACAATATCTACGGCGTGGACATCGACGACCAGGCGGTCGAGATCGCCAAGCTGTCGCTGACCCTGCGGCTACTGGAGGGCGAGACCTCCGAAACCGCCGAGCTGTTCACCAGGGGTGGCCGCCAGCGCCTGCTCCCCAAGCTGGAGACCAACATCAAATGCGGCAACTCCCTCATCGGCCCCGACTTCTACAGTGACAAGCCCGAGAGCCTCTTTGTCGACGACGACACGCGCTACCGCATCAACGCCTTCGACTGGAAGGGCCCCGACGGTTTCAAGCAGGTCTTTGACACCCACGGTGGTTTCGACGTCGTGCTGGGCAACCCGCCGTATGTGCGCAGCATTCACCTCAAAGAAGACAATGTCGCACAGTGGCAATTCTGTCGAACGCACTACGCCACAGCAGCCGATCGTGAATGGGACATCTATCTCGTGTTCGTGGAGAAGGGTCTGAGCCTGTTGTGCGCAGGAGGGCGGCTGGGGTACATCCTGCCCAACAAGTTCCTCAACTCGCGGGTAGGCGCCAACCTGAGACAGCTCATTGCAGACGGGCGACATCTGGAATGCCTTGTGCATTTTGGGGCTCTGCAGGTCTTCGCGACGGCTACAACCTATACGTGCCTGCTGTTCCTCAACCACGATGGTGTCGACCAGGCAGCCATACAGCGTTTTACGGGACCCGTTACCAGCAAGTTGGCCGGAACGCCGCTGCCGGAACAGGTTCCTGACCAGTGGCAGGCATCAACAGCCGCTTCCTCATCTCTGACCAGTGCCCCGTGGAACTTTGCGTCATCAGGCGACAGCGTGCTCGCATCGCTGTACAAGTGGCCAGCACTGGAAAATGTTGCAGACGTATTCAAGGGAACTGGCACAGATGCCGATCGTGTCTTCGTACTCAAGGAGTTGACACGTGACGCAACAAATGTGCACGCCTGGTCTGAGTATCTTCAGAAAGAAGTTACGCTGGAGCCAACATTCCTGAAGCCTGCCCTCCGTGGCCGCAGCATCGGCAGGTATGAGATTGTCACCCGTGACGTGCTTCTACTGGTTCCATACGAGGCGGTGAACGGGCACTACGTCTTGGTCCCGGAGAGCAGAATAGCTACTGTCGCGCCATTGACGCTCGGCTATCTGCGTGCATGCAAGTCACAGCTGGAACAACGCGAGCACGGAAGGTTCAAGGGAATGGGCTGGCATTGTTACGGGCGGCCACAGAACATGGAGCGCATGGACGGAAAGAGCAAGATTGTATTCCCCGACGTGGCGCGAGCAGGTACCTGTTGTCTGGACACGGAGAGCCGCTGGCTCCTGGACACGTGCTACGCAATCACTCCTAAGGCAGGTACTGCACTGGACCAACGGTATCTGCTCGGAATACTGAATTCACCCCTGTTAACGTACTTTCTGCATGAGACAGGAACCGCTCTTCGTGGTGGGTACTTCCGCATGAAGACAGCGTATCTCAACCCGTTCCCCCTGCGTCCCATCGACTTCACGAATCCCGCTGACAAGGCGATGCATGATGAGATGGTCCGCCTCGTCGACCAGATGTTGGCACTTCACGGTCAGCTCGCCACCACCGGAACCGACCGCGAGAAGTCCGGCCTTCAGCTCCAGATCGCCGCCCTCGACCGCGCCATCGACTCCCTCGTCTTCCGCCTCTATGGGCTAAATGACAGGAGTTCTGACATGGTGGCCTCGGGGTGCTCATGACAACGCCAGACGAAGTTCAAACTCGGGGCCCTTTCATCGCCGAATACTCTGGTGTCGGCAGGTTCACATTTGCAGACGATCGTCTTTCGGAGGATGCCCGCTTCTGGATTGGCCAGGCGCACAATGGGAACATTGTGATTTGCTATGACGAAAGCATGAGTGCCTATGTCTTCGCCAATCTTTTCTCGCCTCTGAGGAGTTTTTCCGGGCTAACAACGTCTGGGTTGTATCTCGAGACGAACGACCGATTGTACACAATCTCTCAGCAGTCACTGCAGTCAGATGAGTCCGCGCTTCGGACCATCGTACTTGCGAGTGAGATTAGGTTGACCGTTACAGAGCCACCAGCCATTACAGGTGTGCGCTATGGCCTCACGAACTTCCTATTCGACGGGACGGAGGCCTGCGATTCGGAGCCTCGAGACAGACAGAGAGTTCTTCGTCTGAAACTCGACTACCTGGGAAAGCCCGCGGTAGGATACATCTGTAAGATACCCAGTTACTCCTCTGCTCGAAAGACGCTCCATGCCGTTGGGGGAATCCAAGTAACGGCTGAACTCGTGGTCGACTTGAGTCTTTCGGAGATAACTGGCGACGACTGCGACCGTATTGCAGATGTTCTCTGCCGAGTGTTGTCTGTGGCACGCGGCACCCACATCGCATGGATCTACAAGGTATCGCTGGACAGCACGGGAAATCCCGTGGCTCATGTACACTCAAACAACGTCACACGGAACTACCATAGCTTGCCACTACTGAGCGACAACCCCGAGGATGCAGAACCGACTCGGGTGTTCGCTGAAACGACGTTCCCAGCGTATCTGGAAAAATCGTCGGAGTACATGCTCGATAGGGGCTCCTTGGATACATATCTCGAAGCAAAGCTCGGAGTACTTGGCCAAGAGTATTTGGAGATGTCCGCTCTCAAACTAACTGTAGCAATGGAGATGCTCGCTCATGCCTACCTGCGTGCCAAGCGACTGGAGGGATACGAGACGATAATGCCCCCGGACGACTTTCAGAACTGCCTCCAGGATCTGGAGACTGTCGTCGAAGGCTGCCTAACTGCCAAGAATCTGAAGCCAAAAACTGCAAGGCGAATAGCGGGAAGAGTGAAAGAACTCAATAATGCACCCTTTAAAGATATCCTTGATCAGCTGTTCAAGGGTATCGACCTAAACGTAGTCAGAAGTAGCAAAAACGCTATGGGCGATGCTGAGCTCTTTGCTTGTTGTCGCAATTCTCTGGCACACACTGGGCAGTTTCTCTCGACAACACGGCCACCAGGAAAGCCCTGTCCTTTCGCTCAAGGCTCGGCGGGGAACAAGCAAGCATACTTCTTTATGCAGTCCCTGGTCGATCGCGTTTTTCTGCGACTCCTGGATTATGACGGGCCCTACATCGATTGGCGCAATCCGAATGACCCTAAGCGACGTATGCATGTGAAGGAGTGAGACGTTACCGGCGTCGGTATGAAACTACACGCCATGAGCGCTGACTCCACCTAGTACCTGGAGGCGCTTGATTGCATCGTCTTTTGACGCCTACAACGTCTGAGCCGTATTCTGTATTTCTTGAAGGAGGAAAAATATGAAGAGAATTCGTGAAATGACAGCCGACACTGAAGCATATCGGCAGGAAATCAGAAGACTTGTCGAGACTAATCCGAAGGCAAAACAGATCTACACCGAGAAGAAGGCTGAGCTGGCTGCAGCACGGCAGTTGCGCGAGGATGACGTCTGCCGCCTGCGGTAATTCTGGCCAAAGGGCCCGAAGAGGAGGTTTGACATGCCATTGAAGAAGGGGTATGGCAAAAAGACGATTGGGGAGAACATCAAGACCGAACTCAAGGCCGGCCGTCCTCAGAAACAGGCTGTAGCAATTGCACTTTCTGTGGCAAGGAAGGCCAAGAAGAGCCACGGGAAGTAGCAGGAAGTGCGTAGACAATCCGGAGCAGCTGGACAAACTCGTCAGCGCAGACTGGGACGGCAGGTGAGTTGAGCTGTGGCTCCAGGACAACCTCACAGAGGCATTGTTATTGTGTTTCAGGAACACTGACATTGCGCAACGAGGCTTCTCATTATAGAATATTGACATGAAATACTACATCATCGATGCGTTTACCGATAGGTTATTTGCAGGGAATCCGGCAGCAGTGTGCCTCCTGCAAGAGCCGCTGACGGATGAGGTCATGGCGTCCATCGCACGAGAGATGAACCTGTCGGAGACAGCGTTTGTCCTGTGGGAGAACGACGCCTGGCGACTGCGGTGGTTCACGCCGACAGTGGAAGTGCCACTGTGCGGCCACGGGACCCTTGCTACTGCCCGCGCGCTGCGCGAGGCCGGTATCGTGACGGACGACGAAGTCTACTTCCGCAGCTTGAGCGGGGACCTTTCCGCCCGGTACCAGGAGGACCAGATCGAGCTCGACTTCCCATCGCTGCCTCCCACGCCTGCGCCCGTCCCCGAAGCGGTCCTCGACGCCCTGAGAATCAAAACGGCACCCCGTTGGAGCGGTATCAACGATCACGACTACTGGCTGCTCGACCTTGGGTCGGCAGCAGCCGTGCGGGCCCTGACACCCGACCGTGCAGCCACGATGGCAATCGACCTGCCCGGCATCATCGTCACGGGAGCGGGTGATGCGCCATATGACTTCACGTCCCGCTTTTTCGCGCCCGCCGACGGCATCTTCGAGGACCCGGTCACGGGGTCTGCCCACGCGGCCTTGGCTCCTTACTGGAGCAATGTGCTCGGCAAGACCGACTTCTTCGCCTACCAGGCGTCCTCACGCGGGGGCATCCTGAAGGTACGCCTCGCGGGCGACCGCGTGCTTATCGCAGGTGAAACGGTCGTGGTGGCCACAGGAGAGCTGCGCATTCCCTGAAGCACCACCTGCGAGGTCATGCCTGCAGACAACAGTAGGATTGGATTCCTGTATGCGCGGGAATGACGTATCACACCACTGATGCCCCACTCCTGACCCTTATACGTATTGCCTCCTTCAGCGCTGCCGGGGGTCGGCAGCGCTGAACTATTTCTGGATACCCTGTCAGTAAAAACGACACCATTGCGTTATAGAGGTGAGGTGAATGCACGCAGAGGGGTAGGGATTAGCTGAAAGGTTCGGCTTGTTGGTAGCATCTGAGCCAGTGATGGGAGCAACTTTGACAGAAGAAAGGAGTAACAGATGAAACACGCGAAGATTATTCTTCTATCGTGTTTGGTTCTTGCATTTCTTTTGACAGGGTGCAGCAATGGTGTATATCGAGATGCCGGTAAGAGTGGATCTAAACCAGAAACTGTAACAATTAGGAATGTTGTGTTCCGTACTTTCAATAATAAGCCACAAGGCATCCCGGTTGCTTATGTTCCTGTTCCGGGAGTTACTATATTGCTAATTGGATCAGACGGTGAAGTAATTGCAAGAATACTTACCAACAGCCAAGGCGAAGCTCAAGAAAGCATAACTGTCCCAGTAGATAGGAAATATCAAGACACAGTTGGGATAGCTCCCAGAGGCACGGTTACGGCTATTGCCTTTAAAGAGGGTTACCGGGAAACGGTCTTACTAGAGGATGGCATAAGCAACGGTGATTTGGCGCAACCAGTGCCTATGGAACCTATAGTTTTAGGAGAAAGAAATGAACCATATGTTCAACTAGGAAGTAATCATCACCTTGAAATATTAGCTCTTGTCGGTAAGTATGCCAAATATCCTAGATGATAGTGCCGTATTGCATCGCCTAAGAATCATCGTGAACGCGTGAACCATTGCATCATCAAGAACCATAGCGAAATGGTCCGGCGTGTCACAGCTCCGAGGGAGGTATCTTGGCTGGTCTTCCCAAGGGAAACCGTGCCTTTGCCTGATCACTGACCTCGGGGGCCTGCAGGAGCCCGTACAGGGGGGCCAGGGGGAGCATGGTATCTCTTCTGGATCCTGCTCCCTGACCAGACTCTTTCCAGGAGGGCCATGGATGGCTGGAGCACATTGACACACATCTTCTTGTCCCAGTCGCAGAAGTCGTTCCTTCATTAGGAACATCAATGCCATAGTGTGTATCGGGTTCCGGTCCGCGTCAACGACTCCCCGTTTGAGTAGGTTTACTAGTGAGGCAACAGGCAACTACGCATCGACTCATCGCCCTCGCCAGGCGCACCAACTACAACACACGTTCAGCCCCTCGGTGCTGATTCCTGTGCACCTGCCCTGTGGCCTTTCCTATTGCCAAAGCCTTCTCATGCCGTAGTGTCTGGCTACACCTCTGTACCATGACCAGAACCGTATCCAGGTGCGGCCAATGAGCAACCACTGCCCGTGACGAGTCCAAGAGTTAGTTCAACACAACCAGCCAGGTTGGATGCGCCCGGCTTCGCCCGCTTTTCCCCGCTGGTAGGCCCGTGCCAGGATCGCGCCCCCGTCAGTTCGAGAACCGTCTCAAAGTCGGATCGAGAAGACCCACTCCCTGTGTGCCACACAACGGTCAGCAAAATCTAACCCATTGCGTTGTATGAATGAGGAGATAGGGCAAATGAGTGTGGAAAAGTATTGAGTATGTTGATCAACGGGAGGAATCATGAGCAAAAAGACTCGACGTATTCTTATGCCGGTAGTGATACTAGTAGTGATTGCGGTAGTAGCTATCATTGTCATTCCAAAGCTTCTGAGCAGCAGACGGCGTTCCTCTGCAGGAATCACAGGCGGTACAGGGGAGAATATGACCTATGATGTCAGGACACAGGATGTCACAGTCAGTACAACGGTCTCCGGCACTGTTGCTCCTGCTCACAGCACGACGGTGACTGCTCCGGCGGCTGGCAAGATCGCCACCGTCTACAAAAAGGTGGGAGACAGGGTCACTGCCGGGGAAATCATTGCACGCATCGATGACACAGACCATCAGGATGCTCTCAGACAGGCAGAGTTCCACTACCGCTCCGTCATCATCAGCGCTGGGACTGCTGATCTGACCAATCTTGCGCAGACCAAGACTCAACTGGAAAACGCGGTCGATCAGGCACGGGCTCAGCAGCTATCGGCCGAGATCAATTTGAAGAATGCTGTGGCGAAAGATGCAAGCGATACCACCATGGATTCTCTTCAGGATGCGGTGACCCAGGCAGAGGAAAGTCTTGTTACCGCTCAGGACAATCTGAAGTACCTTCAGGACTCCAGCACGGCATCGTCGGCGTCGCAGTCTGGTGTTGCTGTTCAGCAGGCTCAACTTAGCTTGAAAACGGCCGAGGATCAACTTGTGGCAGATGCGCAAGCCGGGAAAGATACTACTGCAGACCTGGTCGCGGTCAATAGTGCACGGCTTTCGCTGGAAAGTGCTAGTGCAAGTGCTAGTGCTGACACCTCGGTTGCACAGAACAACCTGAAGGCTGCCCAGCTTGAGGTGACCCAGGCTGAACGGGCAGTGACAGCAGCCAAGAGAAACCTGGCCGCAGGCCAGGTAACTGTCAGCACCAGTGCGAATGACCTTGAACCGCTCAAGGCCAGCGTGGAACAGGCAAATGAATCGCTCGCGGCTGCAAAGGCGAACCTGGCAGCATTTCCAGAGACTGTCCGGAAGTACAATTTTCAGGTCCAGTCGAATGATGAGCAGAAAGAGGAGGCGCTGTACGCTCTCAATGCTGAGAAAAAGAAGGCCGGGAACTACGTCATCACCGCCCCCATGAGCGGCGTTATTACCACCATGAGCGTTGCAGCGGGCGGTACCGTTGCCAGCGGTGCCACTATCGCAAAACTGACTGACTGGACAACGTGGGACGCCAACGTCAGCGTTGATGAAATGAATGTCATCAAACTCAAGGCCGGGCAGGACGCCAGCGTGACGATCGACCCGTACGGCGACAAGGCATTCCACGGAAAGATCATCTCTGTCGGCTACGCATCCACGTCCAGCTCCCAGAATTCTCAGGGTGCCAACCTCCCCTATACGGCCAGGATCCAGCTGACCGACCCTCCGTCGTCGCTGATGACAGGCATGAAGTGCGATGCTTCCATTATTCTGTCTGTTGCGAAAAACGTCCTTGCCGTTCCCGTCGAATCGGTCATCTCGGACAATGGCAAGTACTATGTCATGGTCGTGTCCTCGACGGCAGGTGCCGATAAAAAGCAGCCGACCATGCAGACAACGAGGAAAGAGGTAAAAGTAGGGATTGCAAGCGATGATTACATCCAGATCATCTCGGGTCTCAAAGCTGGAGACCGAATCCTGCGCAATGCAGGAGTCTCTTCGGTATTGCCGCAGCAGTCGAAAAATGCTGGTAGCGTCGGTCTACTAGGATAATCCATGAATCTGATTGAATTCAGTGAGATTCGTAAAGTGTATTCTATTGGCGCTGTTACGATCGAGGCTCTTGCCGGTGTCTCCTTTGAGATCAGTGAACATGAATTTGTCGCTATCATGGGACCTTCCGGCTCTGGGAAATCGACCATGATGCATATTCTCGGATTTCTGGATACCCCGACCTCTGGCACCTATCTTCTCAAGGGTCAGGACGTTTCCAGACTTCGATCGAACAGACTGGCGGATATTCGCAATGAGGATATAGGATTTGTCTTCCAGTCTTACAATCTACTGCCACAGCTGAGCGCTCTCGAGAACGTTCTTCTTCCCTGTACTTACTCTGCACATGCAATGAACGGAAGAGAAGAAAAAACTCGTACCCTTGAACTGCTGGAACGTGTTGGACTCAAGGATCGTATGAATAATCGCTCTGTTGAAATGTCAGGCGGAGAACAGCAGCGCGTAGCTATTGCGAGGGCTCTCATGATGGATCCTCCGATCATCCTTGCCGACGAGCCGACAGGCAATCTTAATTCTCAGGGTGCCCGCGAGATCCTGGACATCATGAAGGAGCTGCATGCCGACGGAAAGACGATTATCTACGTCACACACGACGATACCATCGGAGCTCAGGCCGAACGTGTCATCCGTATCCAGGACGGCCACATCATGGCCGATGAAAGGAACTGACATGAGCGTCCAAGATAGTTTCCGGAATGCGGTACGGGCCATACGGGCAGCAAAGATGCGCTCGTTTCTTACCATGCTGGGAATCATCATCGGTATCGCTGCTGTTGTCATGCTCATGGGGGTCGGCAACGGAGCAAAGCAGAGCATCCTGGGCAGCATGCAGGGCGCCGGCGCAGGGAATCTCGACCTGATGGCCGGAGGGCCCCAGATGTCCAATGACGAAGAACTGCAGATGATCACGATGGATGACCTCAAGTATCTCAAGGCAAAGCTCACCTATCCTGTCCTCCTGTCGCCAAGGGATTCAAATGGTTTCCAGCTTAAAAATGGTTCCAAGACCATGTCGGCTACCGAGGTCTTTGTTTTGCCGGCATATTTCAAGATCAACGGCATAACGATTGCTCAAGGCCGCGGGCTCGCCGACATCGACGTCGATGCCAGAACGCGCAACGTCGTCATCGGAACAAAAGTGGCATCGACGTTATTCCCGGGTGGACCAGCCGTGGGAAAGAAATTCCGGATCGGTGATGTACGTTGCAAGGTCGTTGGCGTCACTGTCCCCCAGGGTACAACCGCGGGAATACCCATGGACAGCGCGGTCGCTCTGTCCTTCCCAATCGGGCCGGAGCTCTTCGGCATGATGGACAACGTTGTTCAGGACATTCAGATCAAATGCGTCGATCCCACTCAGACGACGGAGGTCAAGAACCAGATCACCCGGCTCATGATACAGAAGCACAAGAAAGAAGACTTCACAGTCCAGGATATGGCTGCCATGACCGCGATGGTAACATCCTCCATGTCGACACTCACGACACTTCTTGCAGCCATCGGCGGGCTCTCACTGCTGGTCGGCGGCATCGGCATCATGAACATCATGCTGGTTTCTGTGACCGAGCGCACGCGTGAGATCGGCATCCGCAAGGCGCTGGGTGCGAAGGAGCGGGACATCCTCGGTCAATTCCTCATCGAGTCGTCTCTGCTGAGTGTGACGGGGGGTCTCTTGGGGATCATCATCAGCATCCTTGCCTCGAAGTTCGTTGTTGCCAGATTTACAAAGACGGCGATCACCAGCTCTTCAGTCCTTCTTGCGTTTGGATTCTCTATTGCGGTGGGGATCTTCTTCGGCGTCTACCCTGCCCGCAGAGCAGCCCGACTGAAACCAGTTGACGCTCTGCGGTATGAATAGGAGGTCTCTCAAGGTCATGACCGATATCCCGGCGAACTGACCAAGTCTCTTTCTCCTTCATCAGATAAACGTCATGCCCCGTCCGCGCCTCAGTGGCGCGGACGGGGCATTTTTGTACCGCTCACTATGATCCGGTATGGAAATGTATAAGGTTTCTTTTCCTCTTTTCAGCAAATTTTACTCCATCGCGTTATAGGGATAGGAGGTGAGGCAAATGAGTGGAAAGGAGTAAAAGAAGGCTGATTTGTTGGAACCGTATAGCTCCTCGCAAGAGGAGAAAGACATGACTGCCGAAAAGGCAGAAAGGAGTAGTCAATGAAACATCTCAGGAACATTTTGGTTCTTGTTGTTTTGCTTGCACTCCTTGGTGCAAGTCAGCCGGCGTTCGTTCGCGCCGCTGAAATGCCCGTGGTATCGGATGCTGCGCCGGGCAGCGTGATCGACACGAATGCGGGCGTCACGACAGTCTCCCCGAAATCCGTCCTGACGTACCCTTTTGACGTAACGATTCCAATAAGCTCCTACGTGTACACGGCGGATTCGTATACCATGACCGCTGGAAAGTACGTCCAGGGCTACTTGGGCAACTCCGGTGGACACTACGTCTACATGACAGTAGTTGATTCGTCTACGTTGCAACCACTTAGCAATGAAGTGACATTCACCGTAGAAGGCACAACACAGACTTTGTGGACGAATACGACCGGCACAACGAAGTACGTGAAAGTCAGATTCGGCGCGTCCGCTCTGGTGCGCGTTCATGCAACCGGAAACCTGATTTTTGGTTGGTTCTAAGCTCTCTGACGCTCACCTTCTCCCCTGGGGCATAGCCCCAGGGGAAGATTGTTACTTGTGGGAGATATTATGAACAGACTCATTCGCGAACAGGTAAGGTCAATTCTTTCGCTGTGGGGCTTCTGGAGCGCTTGCGCAGTAGTGGCGGTCATTCTGGTCGTTTCTGTTATTCGATTTGCTGGTTACAGTTATTCATATGTTCCAAACCCAAATGATCCGGGGCCTGGGATTCTTGTCACCGGAGGATCCCGGTACGCTCTCTTTGTCAGAGCTTTTGAGGGGATGGACTTCATCTTTCCCCTAGCCTGCAGTCTTGCCGTCGGAGCATCGTTCGCAATAGACCGCAAGACCAAGGTGGCACAATATATCCTGACCCGGGGATTCCGCAAATGGCGGTACCTGCTGGCCAAGGGAGCTGCCATGATTCTGTGCTCCATACTCCTCATTGTTCTTGTCCAAGGGGTGACGTGGATCGCCAGTTCAGCCCTGGCCCGTTATCCAACCGTTCAATCGTTTGAGACGGCTGGCGGCAGGGCTGGATCAGTCGATGATCTCTTTTTTCACCAGGCTCCTGGGCAGTACACATTCATGATCGCTCTGCTGCAGTTGATGACAGCAGGGACAGTTGCAACCATACCGTTGCTTGCAGCAGCGCTTGGAGGAAGCAGCTGGGTCGCTGTTCTTTCTACTCCTGCGACATGGCTGCTGGCTGAGTATGCCTTCAATGGGAATGCCTTGGTATTCCTGTACCCCGGGTTCAGGGCAACCAAGCTTTGGTGGGATCCTTCCCTTTTTCAGAAGCCTGTGATGTGTCCACCCCTTCTCCAGTCATCGTTTGTCTATTGGGCCCTTATCCTCTTTTTCAATGTTGCTCTGGCTGCTTTCGTCTATCTGCGTCAGGAGGAGGCATGAGACTGTTGCGGGCCCTCCGGTATGAGTGCTTTCAGATGTTCTTCACCAAGCGGTGGTGGGGAGTCCCGGTGATAGCAGTTCTGCTATCAGTGATAGAGGCACGTGAAGACTTGGGCGTATTTGATGGCCCCTTAGCGAAATATCATCTGGCTCTCAATGCGTGGGACGTCGTTGCGCGATCAACGCAGGTGTGGCTGTATCTTTTCGTGCTGGTTGCCCCTCTCCTTGTGTTCATCGTTGGCGAATCCTATTTGCGGGATCGTTCCTCCAATACTATGCCTGCCACCTTCCCCCGTGTCCAGTCCCGGACCGTCTGGTGGACAGCCAAAGTTCTGTCCATGTTTATTGGTGCTTTTGTGTATATGGCGGTGTTTTCCCTCATCTCGCTCCTTGTTGCAAGCTTCTTCTATCCCTTTGCATGGCACTTCAGTTCCTTTCAGCTGCATCCTGAACTGGTGCGAAAGGCGCTGGCAGCATTTGGGGGAGACAACGTTATCTTGACGATCCCCGAAAAAACTCCCCTCCTGTTTCTGCTTCACCTGTGGCTGTATTCTACCCTGTCGTTTGGAACGTATGCATTGGTCGCACTGGTTCTGTCTCTGCGCGTGCACAAGCCTGGGTTACCGGTCCTCCTCATGTTCGGCATGGGGCTCCTTGAATTCTATGCTGGCAAATCAAGCCTCTGGTCTCCCCTGCATTCCTGGGTGATGCAAACACGCCTCTCGTATCTCTTCGTCAACCAGGCATCAACGTCTTTTCTGATCAATGGTACGCCTGCCTATACCCTTTCCACCTCTATCCTCTACTACCTGGTCCTGAGCGTTCTCTTCTGGCTGATAGGCAATGCCCTGGTGCAGCATGACGATCTGTGAAATGGAAAACATCTATCAACCCCTTCAGCAAATTTCGCCCCATCGCGTTACCTCTATGAGGAGGTGAGGCAAATGCATGCAGAAGGATAGGGAAGAGCTGAAATGCTCTGGTTTATCGAAGCATGCGACCCAGCAATGGGAGAAAGACATCACTGCCAGAAAGGCAGAAAGGAGTAGTAGATGAAACATCTCAAGAGCATTTTGGTCCTTGTTGTTTTGCTTGCACTCCTTGGTGCAAGTCAGCCGGTTTTTGTTCGCGCCGATGAAATGCCCGCAGCCACGGATGCCGGACAGGTAAATGTGGCGGATGTAGATGCAAGCGTGATCCTGCCGCAGAGCAGAATATACCACGATTTCGACATCAATATTCCGCGTGCCGGTTATACCGATACCCCCGAAACATACACGGTCGAGGCAGGTAAATACGTCGTTGGATATCTGCAGAACTCCGGCGGTCACAACGTGTATATGACGGTCATCCGCGCCAGCGATCAATATGCGTTTGGCAGTAAGATAGAGTTTACCAGCGAAGGCCAGACATTGACTTTGTGGACGAATACCACGTCCTCAACGCAATACGTGAAGGTCAGGATGAGTTCACCTTACGTGGGTTTAGTTCATGCAACTGGCACAATCCAGATCGGTTGGTACTAACTGACAAAGAGTCAGGTTTCCCCTGGAGCTGTACAGCTCCAGGGGAACATTGTTAGTTCTGATACTGCAAAAGAGGGGTTATGAACAAACTCATTCGTGAACAGGTCAAATCGATTTTGGCAACGTGGGAATTCTGGATCCTCTGTGTAGTAGCCATAATCATCGTGCTTGCCCAGATTATTCCCAAAGCAAATATGGCTCAGCTTCAGATTACTGCTAATGAATCTTTCATTTCTACCGTTGGCGGATCCCGATATGGCCTCTTCGTTAGGGTTTTCGATAATATTTCTTACATCTTTCCCGTGGCCTGTGGTCTTGCTGTTGGGGCATCCTTTGCGATAGATCGCAAGACCAAGATAGCACAATATATTCTGACTCGGGGATTCCGCAAATGGCAGTATCTGCTGGCCAAAGCAGCCGCTATGATCCTGTGCTCCATGCTCCTCATCGTTCTTGTCCAGGGGGTGACGTGGATCGCCAGTTCAGCCCTGGCCCGTTATCCAACCGTTCAATCGTTTGAAGGAGCCGGTGGCAGAGTTGGATCATCAGAAGATCTTTTCTTTCACCGTGTTCCCGGCCAGTATGTGTTCCTGCTCGCTCTTCTGCAACTCCTGACAACAGCGGCGATTGCGACAGTGTCACTCCTTGTTGCAGCACTGGGTGGAAATGCCTGGGTATCCATCATCACTCCTATCGGACTGTGGTTCTTTCTGGATAACATCTTTAACGAAAATGCGCTGGCTTTCCTGAACCCTGGTTTCAAAGTACGATTTCTCTGGTGGGATCCCTCCCTTTTGCGGAAACCTGTGGCGTATCCTCCGTTTCTTCAGTCATCATTTGCCTGCTGGGGGATCCTCCTGCTTCTTAATGTTGTCTTCACCGCTCTTGTCTATCTGCGGCAGGAGGATGCATGAGACTGCTTCGGGCTCTCCGGTACGAATGCTTCCAGATGTTCTTCACCAAGCGGTGGTGGGCTGTCCCGATCCTGACAGCGCTTTTCTCGTGGTATGTCGCGGACGATCTGCGGACTTTCGGATACAGTGGCCTTCTGACACAATACCACCTGACTTACAACGCGTGGGATGTCGTGATGCGGTCAACACAGACTTGGATATTTCTCTTTGCGATATTTGCTCCTCTCCTCGTCTTTATCGTCGGTGAATCGTACCTTCGGGACCGTTCCTCCAATACCATGCCTGCTACCCTCCCTCGCGTTCAGTCCCGGGCTATTTGGTGGACCGCAAAAGTCCTGTCCATGTTCATTGGTGCCTTTGTGTATATGACAGTGTTTTCCCTCATCTCGCTCCTTGTTGCAAGCTTCTTCTATCCCTTTGCATGGCACTTCAGTTCCTTTCAACTGCATCCTGAATTGGCACGGAAGGTACTGGCACTCTTTGGAACGGTTAACGCCGATATCATGGCCATTCCTGAATCAACACCGCTTCTGTTCCTGCTCCACATGCTGCTATATTCTACCCTGTCATTCGGGACCTACGCTGTAGTCGCGCTGGTCATTTCTCTGCGTGTGCACAAACCAGCAGTCCCCGCCCTTATCATGCTGGGCATGGGACTTATCGAATTCTATGTCAATGTTTCTCAATCCCACCTTTGGATCCCTCTCCATTCCTGGATGATGCAAACACGCCTCTCGTATCTCTTCGTCAACCAGGCATCAACGTCTTTTCTGATCAATGGTACGCCTGTCTACACCCTTCCTACCTCTATCCTGTATTACCTGGTCTTAAGCGTTCTCTTCTGGCTGATAGGCAATGCCCTGATCCAGCATGACGATCTGTGAGTTGTCTGTCAGAAACACAATCCTGAAAGGAGATATGTCATGGAACATGTGTGTGAGTTAACAGGAATCTGCAAGCAGTATCGGTCCCGCAAGACAGTACATGAAGTCCTGCATGATGTCAGCATGACCCTGGATGCAGGGGAAGTCTTTGGATTCATTGGTCCCAACGGAGCAGGGAAGACAACCTTGCTCCGTATCATGTGCGGTCTGGCACATCCCACGAAGGGAAAGGTGAAGGTCCTTGGGACAGACCTGACGGTCAGGAATGCTCAGCTGCCAACGGGGATCGGGGTCCTTGTGGAGTATCCCTCCTTTATCCCCGAACTGACCGGCAGACGCAACCTGCAACTGCTTGCCTCCATCCGTGGGGTCATCGGCCTTCCGGAGGTTGATGCCACCATGGAACTCATGGGACTGGATCCGGGGAACAAAACCCCGGCAGGGAGATACTCCCTGGGGATGCGCCAACGCTTGGGACTTGCCCAGGCCATCATGGAAAAACCACGGCTCCTCCTGCTGGATGAACCTACCAATGGACTGGACCCTCAGGGTGTCGCAGAACTGCGCAGTTATATCCGGCACCTGGCGGATCAAGGGGTTGCCATCTTCCTGGCAAGTCATCTCCTCAATGAGGTAGAACAGGTCTGTGACCGCGTGGCCATTGTCAAGCAAGGCCATGTCCTTCGGCAGATGAGCAAGAATGATCCTGTTCCCTACCGTGGGTTCAGTCTACAAGTCAGTGATACCAAGGACTGGTCGCTGGTTCAGCAGTGGGCTGCTCAGCATCAGGCAACCCTTTCCCAGAAAGACGGGGTGCAAGGAGGAATGGTTGGTACCGCTGTCCCTGTTCCTGCTGCCCTTCGTGATCTGGTACAGGCAGGAGTCAGCATTGAATCCATCACGCCGGACCGGGACACCCTGGAGACAACCTTCCTGCAAGCAATCCAAGAAGAGAAGAAGTGACTGCGCCTTCGAACTCTGGCAGAACAGCATGCGCGAAATGCGTCAGCAAAATCAGACCTATTGCGTTATGGATATGAAAGGGAATGGAAAGGAGGCACAGGTCATGAGTGCATGAAGAGGCAAGACGGACTGCAATAAAGAACAAGGGAAGACACAAGTACGTTGAACAGGTGCAAAGATAGCGACGCATTGTAAAGATGCACAATGCCAAAGGAGGCAAAGATATGACATCACACAGATTCACAGCAACCATGCACTATATCTGTATTGCATTGATTATGATCATCTGTCTGTCGACAGCAACGGGAGTGAGGGCCGCTGATTCTTCCACTAACTCGGAACAAGGTACGGATGCTGTTATTACTGCTCCTAATGCAGCATTCGCCAGAATCGAAAACGGAATATGTGAACTCCTGACGACGAAAACCGTGGTAACCGGCCACGATGTCCATACGGCACAACTCTCTGGAGGAGAAACCTGCGATAGGGTCACAGACACAAGCGAAACAACGATAACCTTCCGTACCCGTCCTGTAGACGCTGCAACAGCGTCGAAGTACTCCTCCATGACCCCCGAACAACTAGGAGCAGTGATGGTCAGTGGAGGATACACCGATTCGTGGACGGCATGGTTTACAAGTGGTACCATCCAGCTTTATCTCCAGATGAGTTATGACAAGAGCACATACTCTACACCGTACATGGTGTTTTATAGGCCGGTATCGACATCAGGAGAGATCGTATATTTAGATGCAACAGTTGTTGCTACGAATGCCGTTCTCAGCCTGACATGTCAGGGATGGACGTATAGCAGTCCCACCCCAAGCGCACGCATTAGCACAAGTCTCACGCCATACATTCAATCCCAAGGGTATCAGTATCCTCTGCGTAGCCAAATGTATTCGCTAATCGCGAATCGAACGTGCTGGTACTACCTTTCCCAATCTCCTAGTTTGATGGCGCCGAGATGGACTGTTACGATGAAGCGTGGAACAGGAACTCCTTGGACTGTCTACCTAGACTATATCTATGGGATGCCGTCTGCATAGTGGGCTTGCCGAGCAACATCTCGGAGACTGTCTTCCTGGATCGTTGCTTTGGGCCGCTCTGTTCTTTCCAAAGGAGGTCTTGAAGCCATGAAGAAATGTGTTCGTTTGTGGTCTCGTCTGGCAGTCTTGGTGCTGGTGGCATGCTGCTGTCTCACCTCGGGGTGCACGTGGTTCAACGTGAAAAACACGACGTTCATCGGTTCCTCGCCACACTGGAAAGCACAGTGTGTCGTGCAGGTGAAGAAGTTGGGCGAGGATTCTCACATGAGTTCACGTCGCCAGCTCAAGATATGGTGGACCGGCACGTCGGGCGACGTCACGGAAGCGCAGTATCAACTCATCGGACTGCATAGCACGGAACAGGCAAGTAGTGTCCTCGGACCATTTCATCCGTGGGTGAGTGGGTATACAGGATCTTCGGAAGGCCTCTCTGATGCTGAACGTGACTACGGCTATTCTCTCACCATCACATGGAAGGGTGGCACCGAAACCCTGTCTCTGCAAAACCACTAGAGGTACATCTGCAGTGCACAAGCACCTCAGAGTCCACGTAGGAGTGCTTGTGCCTGGTATTCCAATGGACTAACAGAAAACGGAAACCAGGAATCCGTCTATTGTGTGCCTAAGAGATTACGGAGGTCAGGTCTACACATCTTCAGGACCGTTCGTGTCAAGCAGAAGGGCCCGTGGACGCAAATCCACGGGCCCTTCTGTGTTGAGCTCACCCGCTACACCATTCCTGTCAGCACCCAGATGCAGACGATGATGACACCCGTGACCCCCTTGCTGCCCATGAAACCCGAAGCCGTCAAAGTCAGCTTTTTATCCCACTTTGGGCGCATGTGTATGATGGCAAATGCTAATACTCTACCATCATCGTTTGTCCTGCGCCTGTCCCCATGTTCTTTTTCAGTCACGTTGCAAAAAGTCTTTCTTACTTTTGGCGAGATCTGTGTTATTAGTAGAAGGGGAAATGGTATCGTCAGCAAAATCAGACCTATTGCGTTATGTGAATGAGGAGATGAGGAATGTGCGTGCAGAAGGATGTAATTATTGTCAGTATGGTGTAATAAACTACTCGTAGCCACTCTTTCGAAAGGGCGTGAAACAGACATGAATCAGAAACAATCAGGAAAGGCGGATACATACTACGGTTCATCTGGATTCTATGTTCCAGACCCTCACCAGACACAGCACAAATCTCCACCGCGGACGCATCGGCGCAGAAAAGGATGCCTGACTGTTGTCCTTGTCCTGATCCTTGCCATCGGATCACTGATGTGGTACCGGTCACAGGCTGCTGCACGCGGAGATGTCACGCCTCCGACGCTCAACACGCCGTTTAGTATTCAGCATCCGATCGCCTCCATTCGGGCACGGGACGCCGAACAGGCAACGTGGGGAGCGATATCAGCTCAGGACCCTGCTGCCATGGAACACGAACTGACCTTGGAGAATGAGTTCCTGCGTCGTGCCACAACCCAGGCACGGGAGTGGCAGGTCTTGCTGCTGCCAACGCCACAGCAGTTTGTTCCTCCGCTCCTTGGCACGCTTGTCGTCACGTCGCCGTTTGGCATGCGCGAACATCCTGTTATTGGCCAGGAGCTCGAGCATCACGGCGTCGACTTGGTTGCGGCAGCAGGGACGCCGGTTATGGCAGTCACGCGTGGTGTTGTCGTCTGGCGTGGCAACAAACTGGGATACGGCAACTGCATCGTGATCCGTCACGGGACACACCTGTCCACCATCTACGGCCACCTGAGCCACATTGGCGTGGACACCGGACAATCGGTCAGCAAAGGAGAAGTCATCGGACTGTCAGGTTCCACGGGCTTCAGCACTGGGCCCCATTTGCATTTTGAAGTGCGCAACAACGGTACGCCAGTTAATCCTCTTTCCCTCCTGACACCCAACATGTCTGTGAGATCATCAGATTAATGTTACACTAGCGGAGGTGAGCTATGGAACCAGTACAGAGACATATACATATAAGCAGGAAGACAAAGAAGTTCTTTTTCATCATCATTCCAGTAATTGCCGTGCTCGGCGTTGCGCTTCTCGTCTGGCGACCATGGTACACGCCAAAGCCGTACGTCACGCCTGATCCCTGGGTACACATTTCATATTCCCACGAGGAACTGCAACAAGCCCAGAAGCTGGCAGACAGCGGCAAACGCTCTGACCTTCTGGATCCACGGAAGACCCTGACTTCTTTTGTTGCAACGGATGCTTCGGGAGAGGGTTCCCTTGATCTACACACTCAAAACTTAAACATCACGCACGTTCAGTCCATCCAGGATGAGGGGAAGGACCCAAAGAATGGAGATCGTTTGTTTCTGGTTACGTTTTCGCAGCAAGAAAACGTCGTTGTCTTCAGACTGCGGCAACTCCTTGGCACAGAGCAGACCAAGATCTGGTCCGTCATCGGCTATCTGATCACTTCAAGTTCCTCTTCAGGTGCCTCTTATAGCACAACTTGGCAGGAATCTGACGGTCCGTTTATCAGTGGTCAATGACTCCAGCCGGGCTAGCTGCCCTGCTTCTCTACGACAGCATATGCTCCAGCAAAGTCGCTGATCACAAGTCCTTTTAGCTGCGTTGTATCGACGATCTGGACAACGCGTCCCAGGGCGGTATTCACGATTGCTGTCAGATCAGGATCGGTTTCTTTAACTTGCTGCAAGCGTACGGCAACGAGCGTTCCTGACGAAGCAACCTGCTGTGAGGAAGAAGACGCACGATTTGTGGACTGGAGATGATACACAGTCAGGGAAGAGACCGCTACAGCCTGACGGCCGCTCTCTTGCACTACAGGATCGGCCATGGCAATTTGTCGTGCCAGTTCCAGCCGGACAAAGAGAGGGATGGATGGTGCCTGTGTATGTGTGTCGCTCGGGACCTTCATCCCAACGACTCCTACCAGGGACTTCGAATGAGGGTCAACAAGAATGTACCCATCCGTACCGCGCACTGTCGCGCGGACCAGGCCTGTTGCAGAATCCCGCCTTGCATCGGTGACCACCGCCAAACGTGCTCCAGGGGTAACCAGCGCAATCAGGTTGTTCCACGTCTGGCGCAGCGATGACTCCGCCAGATCAGAGCTGGATATTCCTTTTTGCGTCTCCTGCAGCAGACGGACGCTGTCGGGTAGCTGTCCAGTAGCATGAATAGCCGTGCGCAGGGGTGCCGTCTGGGTCCACCACAGCACGACCAGGAGAATGGCGAGAGCAGACCCTAACGTCAGGCGCCAATGCCGCACGTGGCGGCGGTGAACCGCCATCCGGTCGGCATATGCAACGAGACGCTGCCGACTGGTCTCAGCCCACAACGGGTCGACCTTCGGCTCCCAGTCCACGTTCTCGAGCAGATGTTCCAGTTCTTCCTGAGTCATTCTCTCACCTCCTCTTCATTAATATAACGCGATAGCTCCGGATTTGCTGAAATGCCGACACGCAACACGCTGAAGGCGTGCTGAAGAGCGTTGCTGACCTGCTTTGCGTTGCAACCGAGCATCGGTGCGATCTCCCGCGGCGTCAATCCCTCACCGTAGCGCAGCATGACACACTGCCGGTCGAAGGGTGCCAGCTGCTCAGCGGCGGCACGCAATTCGCCGGCATGACCCTGAGCCTCCGCGACCATGTCGTCGTAGTCGGGGTCGGCGTCATCATCACCAATGCGGGCGGTCGCGAGATACCTCTCTGCACTGCGGCGATGGCGGAACCATGACATGGCCTCGTTGTTGGCGACACGGAAGAGCCACTGCACGAGGGGTGCTCTGCCACGTGCAAGTTTCGGCAGGTTGTCCACCATCTTGACGAACACGGCTTCGGTCTGTTCCTCGGCGAGGTCTCGGTCCAGCAC
>NZ_QXIU01000090.1 GCF_003570935.1 Candidatus Cryosericum odellii | reverse complement strand
TTCTTGCTGAGCGCCTGTTGTGGGTCGGCAGGAAAGGGTGAGATATGCTGAATACGTTCATCATAACGCTGCGAGAGGGAGTAGAGATAGCGGTCATGCTGGCTATCATTCTGGCCTATCTGCGTCAACTGGGCGCCAGCCGGTCTGCGAACAAGGTATGGCTGGGGACAGCAGCGGCGGCGATTGTCAGCGTTGCGGCAGCCGTTGGTATCTTCGCCGTCCTGCACACGACGAAGGTCGAACGCTTCCAGGCACCCCTCGAGGGCACTCTCAAGCTCCTGGCGGTCATCATCCTGACGTGGATGACCCTGTGGATGAAGCGCGAGTCGGCAACGATCGGCTCCAGCCTCCGGCAACGCGTGCTGCATGCCGTCAGCGACGGTTCCGTGTGGACACTCGCCTCGCTCGCATTCATCTCTGTCGTCCGGGAGGGCATCGAGACAGTCCTCTTCGTCGTCGGCTCCACACAGCAGACCAGTCCAGCGGCAACCATCAGCGGTGCCGTGCTCGGCTTCACCGTTGCCGCCATTCTTGGCGAGATCGTTTATGGCGGGAGCAGGCGTATAGCTCTCAAGCCGTTTTTCACCGTCATGAGCGTCCTCCTCACCGTCATGGCCGCCGGTCTCCTGGTCGGGGGTGTTGGCGAGTTCCAGGGCCTTGGGCTTCTGCCGACAGGAGTCGCCCCTCTCTGGTCCACGCGGGCCATTGTGAGTGATACGAGTATCGTCGGTGGGCTGCTGGGTTCTGTCTTTGGCTACGTCGACAGCCCCAATCTCGTCCAGGTCGTCGCATGGATCGCCTACCTGGTCGGAGCGTTGTGGGCATACTTTCGCCCAGCAACGTCAGCATCGGTCACTGGATAACCGCCCCCTGTTCAGTTGTCTCGATGGGAGGCAGCCACTCCAGCGGATTGGTCGGCTCGCCATCCTGGCGCACCTCAAAGTGAAGGTGGGGACCAGTGCTGAAGCCCGTGTTGCCCGTATATCCGAGGAGCTGTCCTTTCTGGACGCGTTCATAAGGCTGGACCGCGAACTTCCACAGGTGGCCATAGACGGTGGCAATACCTCCACCGTGCAGGACGACGACCATGTTGCCATAGGTAGTCTTGCTGCCGATGTACAGGACGACCCCATCAGCGGGTGCAAGGATGGGCGATCCGTAGTGAGCGCGCAGGTCGACGCCCCGGTGGAACTCCTCTTCACCAATGATCGGGTGCATGCGTTCACCATAGGGTGACGTGATCATCATGGGTCCCGTCAGGGGCCATGCCAGTTCCGCCACGGGTCTGAGCTGGGCAGCAACCGCGGGATCGCATCCCGCGATGACCGATCGGATGAGTTGGTCTTCGCGGTTACTCTGGCGTATCATGGCTTCCTGGTCTCCGGCCTCGACCGCAACCACGTCCGCCGCCTCTTCAGCCTCAGCCGTCTGCAGAATACGCTCCTGCTGTGCCACCTGAGCACCACGAGCGACGTCGACCTCCTGCCACAGCAAAAGTTGTCTGGCCTGCCAGACGTCCGCGGACTGCACGTAAGCGACCGCATGACGCTGGTCGGCACGGCTACGATTGAATCCAACCAAGACCACGCCTGCCGCTGCAACTGCTATCACCAGCAGGATCCATCCTGCCGCCTTGCGCATGTTCACTCTCGGGACCTCCACGTTCGCGGCACAGACTCATCTGGGCCTGACCTTTTAGTATATGGCGGTCACTGGCTTGAGCAACGGCTACAAGGTTAAGAATGGATTCCCGCATACGCGGAGAAGCACCCCTCGCCTTGGACAAAAGGGCTCGGGGGAATGACAATAGGGTCTATTGCTTTGCCGGAAGGTCCTGCTGTGCCGCCAGCGCGCGGTCGATCTCCTGCAGGATATGCTTGGCGCTGCGCCAATCCAGCATGATGACTGGCAGGTCTCTCTTGTGCGCCTCGTTGATCACCTTCCCCGAGAAGGAATGGCTGATGTACGACGTCAGGACGACCACGAGGCGGGTAGTGGAAAGGACCGCCGGGTCGAGGTCTTCCTTGCCGTTTGTGGCGATACAGACACTATTGGGAAGCCATGTCTGCAGGTTTCGGGACAGTGTCTCATGTCCACCGGCGACCAGGACCCGCTCGGTGATGGAACGCACGGTGTACTGCACTTCGGCCTCAGGCTCGTCGCGCGCCGAGAGAATGCCCATCAGTCGCGAGATCTCGGCCTCGCGCGTGCTCAGGCGGTCACGTGCCCGGTCCAGCTCACCGGTCAGCCGGTGCGTCTCGCGCAGTTGTACCGCAAGGTCTGCGCGTGCCCTGCGCAGTTCTTCGCCGTCTGCCGGGGCACCGACCGATGGAGTCGGCCCGTAGGCGGTCGGTGACTGCGTCGCCGGCACCTGCCTCAGGGCGAAGAGTCCAGCGAGCATGCTGACAGCCGTTCCATCGTCGAGTCCAGCATCGGTGCCAGCGAGCAGGAACGCAGCCTGCCAGACGTCGCCCGGCCCTGGAGAAGCTGATTGGTCTACCTGCGCTACCTGCCTGAGAACATCACGGGCAGCGCTCAGACGCGTCGCAAGCTCCCGGTCTCCACTGTCGCCACCGGTCGCTCGCCACCACAGCTGATCATACCTCAAAGCGGCATCATAACGGGACCTGCTTGCCGGATCGATCTCCGCAGCTGCCAGAGTCAGGCGATGCAGCGCTTTGACCAGGGAAAGATCCAGGGCCTCACGTAACGGGGTCTCCGCCACCGGAACACCACAGACGCCGGCATACCATGCCAGTGCCACCAGTTCCGCATCGGGCTCTTGCTGCTGTTCCCTGGGATGCATCACCCTGAACCGCTCCAGGCTGATGCTCTCACCAGCGTTGACCGTTTGCCACGCGCGACGCCAGCCGTCCCGCATGATCTCACCCAGGCAGGCCTGTGCCTGCTGGTCGTGCTGTGCCGCTACCGACACTCCCACCAGCCTGCACGCATACCCAGCATCTTCGACCGACAGTGTGACCAGCGTCGGGTGGTGCAGGAGCATACTATCAGCCGCCTGAACATCCCATGCGGGGTCGGCTAATCGCAACGCGTCGTCGATATGCCGATGCAGATGCGCATTCGTGGCACATGCTGCAAGCGCAAAGGGAACGAGGTCGGGACGGATGGTCGGATGTAAAGACGGCATGACGGGGCCGGGGCGCTGTCCCCCAGCCAGTTGCGCTTTCAGTGCCTGCGCCAGTTGTGCCTTCTCCTTCTCATCCATTGCTCACCTCCCATCATGAACAGTATATTGCCGGTCATCGCGTTGTCACGCCGCAAACATCAACATTCCAAAAGGCTACAGGAACTGCATGTGCTGGCTCAAACCTTGCTGCAAGAAACCTGCTACAATGGACGTTGGACCACTCAGTAAGGTGGTCTCGTATGACGACATCGCTGCCTTCTCCGTGCCGGGAAGCGGCCGCGACTGTTGCGCCGAGGATGCCGTACTCTGTTTCATGGAGGTTTGGCATGAAAACACCGCTTAAAAGAAAAACTGTCACTTTGACCCAATTCGCCATGCTTCTCGCTATTGAGGCTTTGGTCTGCTTTACACCGCTCGGCTCCCTTCCGGCGGTGGGACCGATCGTCGCGACGCTCGGCATGGTCCCCGTCATCATCACGGCCATCCTTCTCGGCACCGGCGCGGGCGCCTGTATGGGGGCGTTCGCCGGCCTGTTCAGCTTCCTGGTCTGGACGTTCACACCGCCAAACCCTCTGGTCGCGTTTGTCTTCACTCCGTTCTACATGCTCGGGGCCACACATGGAAATGTGTGGAGCCTGGTCATCTGTTTCGTACCGAGGATACTGGTCGGCGTGGTAGCGGGCGCCTGCTTCAAGCTGTTTACCCGCTTGAACTGGAAAAGTGGCGTCGTCTACGGCCTCAGCGGAGCGCTGGGCAGTCTCGTGAACACCTTGGGAGTCCTGGGGGGTATCTACGTCTTCTTCGGGCATAACTATGCAACGGTGCTGGGGAAAGGGTTCAACCTGCTCCTCGGATTGATCGGCCTGACCATCCTGACGAGCGGCATTCCCGAAGCGATAATCGGCGGGGTCGCCGCGTATGCCGTCTGTCGACCCATACAGAAGAATATGAAGCACGATTCTGACTAAATCCTACCATTGAGCGTCTTCGCCTTCATCGGGGTGCTGACAAAGACGCTGTAGCGGACAATCCTCAGGAGATTGAGAGCCTGTGGGCGGGGCTCTGTTGCTTGATATGAACAGGAGCAAGTCCTTCGGTGACGCCTATGCAATGTCCTATTGAAAGAGGCCGATGGAAGGAAAGGAGATACTTCCTGGTGTGTTAATGGAGGAGCCCTGCTTTCCCTTCGCGTCAAAACTTGTTATCGAAGTCTTGTCTGAACGAAGGCTTCCAAGAACTGTTCCAGATGCATCTACAGCATAGTACAGAGCGTTCCAATTGGCATCGGGATACTCAATAATCAACGTACCATTGTCGCTTGCCAGCTGAGCCTGCACATTGTACGGAGCATCGATAGGCTGTTCACGATGAAGTTTGGCGAGGAGCGTATTGATTGTTTCTGGCAATGTTACTGAAAGCGAGGTCGCCGATGTATCAATGCAACCGATTTTCATATCAGTATGAGTAAAATAGAGGAGCGATCCGACACGTGCAAAACTCGAACCCTGGTCTGAAGTAATGATTCCACCGAATGCGTCGTCACACCGTACCCACGTTCCTTTAGTGCTGTTCATACGAAGAAGCCAGATAGAGCCCGATGCATTCTTCACTACTTTCTCTGATGCTTCAACAAGAACAAACCCATTCGTAATGCTGCCGCTTCCATATTCCACGACCATCTGTGTCTGGCCAGAAGGGACAGGGACGGTCAGTGTTTGTGCCTTTGAACCAGAAGCAACGCCTTGTTCAGTTATGGCAAGAGTCTTGCCATCTAGTGTTTTATTTGGCAGAGCGTCCAATTCCAGGGGCACGCTCACAAAAGCGCTCTCATCTGATACGTACCATCGGTCGATAAAGCCGTCTTGTGTTAATAAATGTTGCATTCCCTCTGGAGGAGTCAAAAGATTTACGTCCCAACTGGATATCGTTGTTATGAGGGGTTTCTTGCTTAGGTAGCTCCATTGTTGAACGACTCGAACGGGTGAACCAGGTTGCCAGCACAGTATTCCTCCATTAGGAATATCTTCCACATGAACGGCAGCCGTACCGGAACTCTTTAAAGTATTTTTTCCAATGTTCCATAAAAAGGGAACCGCATCAAACTTGGAAGAGGAGGCATCAGCTTCCACCATTAGATTGATCTTTGGGCCGTCTACTATAACAACTTTCTGGGCACAACCTGCCACAAGAACTATTGCAAGCAGGATGCTCATAAATGTGGCGATCCTTGAGTGGGATCGTGGTGTCATTGTCTTCATGCTATGCTCCTCCAACAGGTACTTTCGACAAGAATGGTGGACAGGAACCCGGTCACCAGAGCCGTCAGCGCGCCGTATCGTTGCGGCGCGCGACTAGCATAATTCCTCACTCCCGGCGTCACGTACACAACGCGTAGACTTATAAGTCAGTCTCGCTACGGTGTCTGTGCAAGGACTCCCGTCACCGGGTTCACGTCGACGACGTGGGAATCGATCGCTGTTTCGCCGGTGGAACGAGTTACGGCGACAGCAAGCGTGTCCCCACGCCAGAAGGCAGTCATTACGTGCCAACCTCCCTTTGTCATGAAATCGGCGAGTGCCGTGCTTGGCGCGTATTCCCTTTGGCCGACATCACAGACCATACCCTGGTGAAGAACGACCCCGTTCTGTAGAGCCATGTCGAGATTCACCAGCACCCGCCCCTCATTGTTGAGAACAAGGGACTGCACAAACGCACCGGACCCTTTGCCAATGAGGCGTGCCATTGGTTCCACAGAAACATCTTGCCGGATGCGCACCGCATACAGGCGATAGTCCCCGTTGGCCCGCTGCAGCGCAAAGACAACCCAGCCGGCATCCGGGTCATAGCCGAGAGCTGTGAGATGAAATCCATTTGGATCCAACGGTGTCGCGCCGACCTGACGAGCTGCGTCATCGCCGGTTTTCTGCGATGCTCCCCAGCCTGTTACCTCTAGTCCTGTCTCCTTCTTCAACTCTTCATTGAACGAGCCGTTAAGGTCAAACAGGGTCTGATAGGTCTTGGCGTCTCCATGGGAACTATCCCCGTTTATGTCTGGCTTCGCGACCGTAATCCGATTGTCCCGTCCTGTCAGAGTCATGAAGAGGCGTGGACCATCGCTCACGGTCTCGATGAGATAACGCCCATCCTGCTGCTGCACGACGGTAAAAACCGTATCCTGGATGATCTCCCACGGATTCATGGCATACGCATACGTTTCCTGAGCCGAGACCAGCGTCTTGCCATTTGCCTGACGGACTGTCCCGATGGTATAGCCTACTGGCTGCGCACCGGGTCCGCTGAGAGGTCCCTCAAAGGGCACCTGTTTCCACACGGTCCGCATGATGTCATCCTGATGCAGGATGAGTGCTTCCAGATACTTTCGGACGGCGTCCTGCGCGTTGGCGACGTCGGTCTTACCAAGCTCCAGCTTCTCAAGATACGTTGCGGACCAGCCTTCGATGCTCGCGAACTTGAGAAGGTAAATGCCCTTGCTGTCCCGTGACCAGCGAAGATTATAGAAGGTTCCCTTCCCCAGCAGGATACGTCTGGTAGAGAAGGAGCCGGCGTCGGTTACGGCGAGCTCCTGGTCCTTCGTCATGAACACAATGTACCGCCCGTCCGGCGAAATGACAGCGGAGTAATCCCCTTGCTGCCCATAATGGCGTGTCACGCGCCCCTCCAAGGTGAGCTGGGCAACTGGCTGTGCATCACCCAGCTGCGTAAAAACTATTGTTTTGCCGTCACGCGTTGCAGAGGGAAGCCCGCCCTGTTCTGCCAGCACAGTCTGCGCCCCGCTGCGCAGGTCAACGAGAACAACGCCACCGAAATTGTCGATGGTCAGTTTCCCGTTTTCGACCGAGCTGGTGACACGCGTCGCAACCAGCATGCCACTCCCCACAAACGCAGGATAATTCCAGGAAACCGTCATGTCTGTGCTGCTCGCAAGGACGAGTCGACGCTCGCCGCTCGCCGTGTCCAGCGTATAGATGTTCTGGTCCAGTTCATAGGCAACCGTCTTCCCATCCAGCGACAGGCAAGCGTTTTGTACTGTTTCGGCTGACGATGACCCAGCCATAAGTTGCTTTGCTGAAGCAAGAACGACCGTTTTGCCATCCGTTTTGTACAGTTCAATCCCTGTTGCCGGGACCAGGAACACGGGTCCCCGCTCTGTCTCGCCGACATAGGCGACCGGCCCGTTTGCTACCTGCTGAATCGTCGTCTGTCCAACAAGGTCCAGGTCACGTGCTTCCAGGGCTGGTGTTTTTGAAGTGACCTCAATGTTCAGGAAAACAAGCATGGCAGTCACCGCGCCTGCGGTCAGTGCCAACGTCCACCAGCGAACATGCTTCCGTGGCGCCGTCAAACGCTCGCGAAGTTGAACTTTGAGTGTTGTATTAACTGGGAGACCATCTCCAAAATCATAGAGTTGTTGTTCATTCATGGTATTCCTCCTGCGCAACGTTAACGCGCATCTTCTGCAAAACAGTTCGTAGTCTGGATTGCACCGTGCGTTCGTTGATGCCCATAATCTCGCTCATCTCATGAAACGTCAGCCGTGAGAAGTATTTCAACGCAATCAGATCCCGCTCATCGGGTTCGAGCGCGGCAAGCGCATCCTGGACAGTCTCCGCCACTGCATCCTGACCCTCTCCAGATGGACAGTCCGTCGGAAGAGCAACCGTCTGTATGTGCCGTGACCGATCAATCACAAGATTCCGGGCAGTCACAAACAGCAGTCTGCGCAGCTGTTCGCTATTGGTGACGCGCCGGTATCGGTGGAAGACGCGCGAAAATGCATCGCTGACGATGTCATCTGTATCATCATGGTTCCCGATCCGTGAAAAGACGTACCGGTACAATGCATCAAAACCTGATTCATATACTTCCAGAAAAGCATTCACGCCTTCATCCCCCGCGGTTCACTCGACGTCGTGTGTGCACAACCATAACAACGAATCAGCAGAACGAAATGATTGACCCAGCCTTCACAATGAGCATACACCGACTCAGCGCTCCTCCGAAATGTGCCGCGAGCGATGCAGGAAAAGAAAAGCCGGATCAGTGTGTCTAATCCGGCTGTGGCACAGACTGTGCTAGCTACTTTACTGTGGCTAGAAGATAACCGCCTGAAAGAGATCGATAGAAGGAAGACGGACGTTATTTGCTGCATCCTTCAAGGGAAGGATGGAGCCCTGCTTCCCGTTTGCGTCGAAGCTTGTCACGGAAGTCTTGTCAGTTCTTAGACTTCCAAGCACTGTTCCAGATGCGTCCACCGCATAGTATATGCCATTCCAGTTCACATCGGGATACTCGATGATCAACGCCCCGCCGTCGCTGGCCAACTGAGGCTGGACTGGAAACTCGGCGTTAGAAGGGGTGCCAGAATACAGTTTGTTCAGGAGCGCACTGATCTCCTTCGGAGACGTTATCGAAGGGGAGGCTGCTGCCGTGTCAATGCAACCAATTCCACTGTGGCCGTGGGTGAAGTAGAGAAGAGACCCAACGTGTGCAAAACTCGATGTCTGGTCCGAGAAGATGTTTCCGCCAAACGCAGACAGATCACCACAATTCACCCATGATCCGACTCCACTATTCATGCGAAGAAGCCAAATGGAGTCCGGCGTATTGATCGGTGCGTTAGCCGGAGATGCTTCCACAAAGACAAATCCCTTCCTTGTACTCCCACTTCCATACAAGATCTCCATCTGCGCTAAGCTGGAAGGGACAGTGGCTCTTAGTGTCAGCGTCTTCGGGGCAGGAACAGCGGTTTGCCACACGCTTTTCTCTGTCACTGTCAGGATAGTCCCGTCCAACGTCTTCTGAGAAGAAGACATCACAATCGAGCCCTGGGTCGTGAGGA
Source organism: Candidatus Cryosericum odellii (assembly GCF_003570935.1). GTDB lineage: Bacteria > Caldisericota > Caldisericia > Cryosericales > Cryosericaceae > Cryosericum > Cryosericum odellii. The sequence continues at coordinate 2,493 of NZ_QXIU01000090.1, read as the reverse complement.
AACTCTCGCCTTCCACCGCATCCACCACATACCATCGAACAAACGGCTGAGTACCAAGCACACCCATGCCGGGTTGATACTGCATTCCCACTGGAGGTGTATAAATATCAAGGCCGTTTTGTGATTTTGTGGTCATGAGCGGCAGTTTATCCTTAATTCCCCATTGCTGTACGACATCGATTGTGGTAGCGGGCGTCGGAGCTAACCAACAGAGCTTCGCTTCTCCGTCTGTGTTGTTTGCATGCAATACAACCGTGCCGGTGCTCTGCAGTGTATTCTGCCCAACATTCCACGTGAGTGGAACAGCATCGTAAGCGGAAACAGTAACGTTAGTAAGCATCAAGGCACTAATATCTGGTCCTTCTATGGGAACAGCTTTCGGAGTGCAACCAGCAAGAATACCGATCGCAGCTATAAGAGCAATGCTCATGACAGAAACAACCGTTGTGCATTTTGTCTGTTTCTTGGAAGACATGATGACACCTAGCCTTTCCTTGAGGTTTCGCTTGTCCTCAACCATTGCCGAGAACATGGCGGGCGAGGGAGCACCTGTCGCCAATGCGACCGCAAGGAGCATGGAACCGTATCCGCGGCGGTCGTCCGTGGAAAACTGCCTGGTGACCGTTTCGTCACAGGAAAGCAGGCCAACTGACTGGGGGTTTTCATATCGCTCTCTGCTACGGTGTGTATGTGATTGTTATCGTCTGTGTATTCTGATCCCAGCCAACCGTTGCGCCAAGATTCTGAGTAACAAATCTCAACGGAAGCATCGTCCTGCCGTTGATGATCTCGGGGACTACCTTTGCGTTTGTAGAATCGATAAGAGTACTCACGCCATTCACGGTCGCGGCACTCTTGCCGATCCAGAGAACGATGGTCTTCTTCCCAAGCGTCACTGTTGCTTTCTTCGTGGTTGCATCCCAGCCAACAGTACCCGCGAGAGCTTCGATGATTGCACGGATCGGGACAAGGGTCCTGCCGTTCTTGATGACGGGAGGAGAATCAAGCATCTTCGAGGCACCGTTGACAGTAAACGTGGACTTTCCAATCTGAAGAACAACAACGGTTTTTGGAGTTTTAGTGGCTGTCGGATACCCATACCACGGGTTGGTCCAACCATTGGCACCGCTAATATACCATACCGTAAAACCAGGCGCACAAGAGTCAAACACACTAGCCCTCATTCTGGGTGCATTGCCTGAGAAGTGTGCTGCGATCAGTCCCGTACAACCCTGGAACGCATAAATACCAATACTGGTTACGCTGTTCGGAATGGTCACGCTGGTCAGTGTCGTACACCCATAGAACGCTTGACTGCCAATACTGTTCACGCTGTTCGGAATGGTCACGCTGGTCAGTCCCGTACAACCCTGGAACGCATAATTGCCAATACTGGTAATGCTATTGGGAATCACGTAAGCTCCCTGTTTGCCACCAGGATACGCAACAAGAGATGTCGCTGTCTTGTTAAACAAAACACCATCCGTGCTTGAAGAATACGAGGAGTTGCCCGCATCAACAGTGATACTGGTCAGTCCCGAACAACCCAAGAACGCCATGCCGCCAATACTGGTCACGCTGTTCGGAATGGTCACACTGGTCAGTGCCGTACAACCATAGAACGCATTGTTGCCAATACTAATTACGCCGCTCCCGATGGTCACACTGGTCAGGGACGAACAATAGCAGAACGCATAATTGCCGATACTGGTTACGCTGTTCGGAATGGTCACACTGGTCAGTGCCGTACAATTGTCGAACGCATGGTTGCCAATACTAATTACGCCGCTCCCGATGGTCACACTGGTCAGTGCCGTGCAATCGTAGAATGCCCAATCGCCAATACTAATGACGCTGTTCGGAATGGTCACACTGGTCAGTCCCGTACAAGCCTGGAACGCATAATTGCCAATACTGGTAATGCTATTGGGAATCACGTAAGCTCCCTGTTTGCCACCAGGATACTGAACAAGAGATGTCGTTGCCTTGTTAAACAAGACACCATCTGTACCTGAAGAATACGACGAGTTGCCGGCCTCAACAGTGAAACTGGTCAGCGCCGTGCAGCTAGAGAAAGCATAATCGCCAATACTGGTAACGCTGTCGGGGATGGTCACGCTGGTCAGTGCCCTACAATCTTGGAACGCTTGAGTGCCAATAGTGGTTACGCTGTTCGGGATGGTCACGCTGGTCAGTGCCGTATAAGTATAGAACGCCATGTCGCCAATATTGGTCACTGGATATCCACCCAGTGTGGCGGGGATGACGATAGCGCCTCCCAATCCTGCATAACCAGTAATTGTAGCGTTACTGCCAGCAACGGTATAGGTATAATCCCCTTCCGTGATGTCCGCCCTTGCGGAAGGCATAGACACGAAGATCTCTGTGAACAGTGACAGGACGAGACATGCTGCGATGAAAACTGACAGGACCTTTCTCATATCTTCTTCCCCCCTTCGGATATTTTATCTTGACAACAGAACTATCATTGTA
>NZ_QXIU01000009.1:20483-21764 GCF_003570935.1 Candidatus Cryosericum odellii | reverse complement strand
CAAGGGTTCAGGCCCTTTCCGTATTCGCCTATGTCAAGTACATCTCTGTCAGATGATCGTCGGACGCTAGGATAGCCGGTCAAACGCCTCCCAGACAGCCTTTGCGACCTTCTGTGACTCCCGTTCGAGAGCCTCTCTGTCTACGGCCAGGACCTGGTGTCCTTTCACAGCAACATTTCCGTTGACAACGACAGTGTCGACCAGATCCGCGGACATGCCAAAAAAAACGTGGCCGAAAGCATTCTCCGAGCTTAACGGAGTAGGACTCGCGTAGTCGACAAGAATGAAGTCTGCAGCAGCCCCTTCTTCCAACCGGCCCACTGTGCATCCCGTACAACGCGACACAATATCGGCATTCGTCTCGATCTGAGCCTTTTGCACCTCAGCCCAGAAACCGGCCGGATCCTCGTATCGGTGCCTGAGCCCCACGAGGGTATTCCGAAACTCCTCAAACATGTTCGCCGTATAGCCATCGGTCCCTATGCCGACCTGTATGCCGGCCTCCAGCATCTCTCGAACGGCCGGAAGACCGACTGCATTGTTCATGTTGGACATGGTGTTTACGACGACGGGCGTTCCGGACTTCGCAAGCAATTCCCGCTCCGATGCGTCGATGCCGATACAGTGTACCGCAATCGACCGGGGACCGAGCAATCCCGCATCGTCCAGACGGGTCACGATGCGTTTGCCATACTTTTCGACACTGTCTTCCTCGTCAACGGCACCCTCAGCTACATGAACGTGATACCCAACGTTACGCGACCCGACTCTCGCGCGCAAGGTGGTGAGGGTGGTGTCTGAGACCGTGAACGAGGCATGCAGGCCAACCATGCTTGAAGCCAGCCCTCCCTTTCCCGTAACCTCGTCGAAGAAACGAATGTTCTCGTCAACGCCTGCGATCGCACCCTGTATGCCATTACGATCAGTGATCTCATAGGAAAGCACGTGCCGCAAACCGATCTTGCTCAACGCATCAGACAGTATCGACAGGCTTCCAGCGATGTAGCTGGGTGAAGCATGATGGTCGACGATGGTCGTCGTTCCAGAGCGCAGAGAGTCCATCCCGCTGAACGTTGCGCTCATCCAGCAGGCGTCTTTGAGCAAGGAACGGTCAAGGCGCCACCAGAGGTCCTGGAGTACGTCGAGGAAGTTATGAGATACACGCCCAGTGCTGATGCCTCGCGAGTACATCGAGTACAGGTGCATATGCGTGTTGAGCAGCCCCGGGAGCAACGTCATACCGGCGGCGTCAATCTCCTGCCTTCCTGCAACCGGCCGTGC
>NZ_QXIU01000009.1:19519-20441 GCF_003570935.1 Candidatus Cryosericum odellii | reverse complement strand
TTCTTGTTGACGAAGTCGACGCCAGCCTGCAACGCCTTCTTGTTGACCTCGATGAGAGCAGCTTTCTTGCCCGTCAGGAACACTGACAAAGCCCCATGGACAGACGCTATGCTGATGGGGTTGACCTTGCCAAGGTAGGCACCCAGCAGCACCATATTGGTGAATTTCGAGTTGCCCAGCTCCGTCGCGATGTCCGTCGCAGGAATGTACACCACGTCCAAGTCCGCACGGGAAGCTTTCCTGTCAATCAGGGTTGAGTCGATGACGAGCAATCCTCCCTTCTCGATGGCAGGCTCGAACTTGTCGAATGACTGCCGATTGAAGACAATCGCTGCCTGTGGCTCAGTCAGGAGTGGAGAGGCAATCGGCTCGTCCGCGACTACCACAGCGCAGTTGGCCGTTCCACCGCGTTGCTCTGGACCGTACGAGGGCAGCCACGTGACCTCCTTGCCTTCCTCCATGCCTGCGCGTGCCAGAAGTTCGCCAATGAGCATGACGCCCTGTCCACCAAATCCTGCAATGACGACGTTGTGCTCCATCACAGCACCCCCTCGACGACCTTGAACTCACCAAGTGGAAAATAAGGTATGACTTCCTTGCGGACACGTTCCATTGATTCCACAGGCGTCAGTTTCCAGTTGGTCGGACAGGTCGACAGGCACTCGACAAGTGAGAATCCAATGCCACGTACCTGAGCATTGAAGGCCTTGCGCATGGCACTCTTCGCCTTGCGGATGTTGACTGGCGAATCCAGAGAGACACGAGCGATATAGGCAGGCCCGTCAAGCTGGGCGAGCATCTCGGCTACACGGATAGGAAAACCGTTGGTCTGTGGTGTACGGCCAAGAGGACTTGTCGTGGTCTTCTGGCCAAGAAGCGTCGTTGGCGCCATCTGGCCTCCGGTCATACCGTAGTTCCCGTT
>NZ_QXIU01000009.1:8372-19473 GCF_003570935.1 Candidatus Cryosericum odellii | reverse complement strand
ATGCCGGTGGCCATCGCTGGAGCACGGCCATGCGCCGCCTCGACACTGTCGAAGTTGAAGTAGTCATATCCAAGAACGGCACAACCAACTGGCCAGACCCCAATGGTCTTGTCCACGAGTCCCATCTCATCCACCAATTCGGCGACAAGCCGATGGGCGACTCCATGTGTGCACCCTGGACAGTAGTGCGTTACCTTGTTTGCCCACGAACTGGGGCGTTCGTAGATGACTTTCATCTGTTCAGCCATGGCTCTACCGTCCTTTCCCGAACTGCTCTTCGAACGCCGCTAGTATTTCCTGAGGCCCCGGTACGACTCCGCCGCCCCGCCCATACCAGCCCAGAGGTATCTTGCCGCACAATGCCAGCTGGACATCCTCAAACAGCTGCCTGTACGCAAGTTCGACCGTCAGAATCCCCTTCAGTTTGCCCACGTACGTCTGTATCTGCTTTGCAGGAAATGGCCAGACGGTTATCGGACGCAGCAACCCGAGCTTGATTCCCTTGTCACGTGCAACCCGTACTGTCGTTTTCGCAATGCGCGCCATCGTTCCATACGCGATGATAGCGTAGTCGGCATCGTCCATCTGGTACTCCTCGATGCGACTTTCAGCCTGTTCGACCTGCGCGTATTTCGCCTGAAGTTTGAGGTTCCATTGCTCCAGTCCGGCAGCATCCAGCATAAGGCTAGTAATGATATTTACATGGTCACGCCCATGTCGCCCGACCGTTGCCCACTCCGGTGTCTTCAGCGTCGAAACATCAATCCTGGTCTTGAACTCGACGGGCTCCATCATCTGTCCGATGAGACCATCAACAATAACCATGACCACCATGCGGTACTTGTCCGCCAGTTCGAACGCATCGACAAACAGGTCCACGCCTTCCTGGATCGATGAGGGGGCAAGGACAATGCGTTTGTAGTCCCCGTTGCCGCCCCCTTTGACTGCCTGAAAGTAATCCGCCTGAGCGGGAGCAATGTTGCCGAGGCCAGGCCCGCCACGCATGGCATTCATGACGACACACGGAACATTAGAGCCGCTGATGTAGGAAATGCCTTCCTGCATCAGGGAAATACCTGGGCTGGAGGACGACGTCATCGCCCGAACACCAGCACAGGCAGCACCGTAGACCATGTTGATAGACGCAACCTCGCTTTCAGCCTGCACAAATCTGCCACCAACCTCCGGGAGACGGCGGCTCATGTATTCGGGCGTCTCATTCTGTGGTGTGATTGGATAGCCAAAGTAGTAGCGACACCCCGCCTGGATGGCACCTTCGGCAAGAGCTTCTGCCCCCTTCATGAGAACCTTGTCGCTCATACCTTCACCTCTCTGTGCAGCTCGATGGCAATATCAGGACAAACCAGCACGCACGAACCGCAACTGGTACATTTGTCCTGATCCGTGCACTGTGCAGGTCTGAAACCACGGGCATTCAGCCGATCACTTATAATCAGGATCTTGACAGGACAAATGCTGACGCACAGACCACAACTCTTGCACCGCTGTTCGTCAATAGAGACTCTTTCCAAGGTAGACCTCCATATTGCTTCAGAATTCCGTTTGCGACCCGACTGTATCCAGAATACGATTGAAAACACGAATCACCGATAGAAGCCCGGCCGCACCTGGCGCGAGTCGATGCACTACCTGGTCAGCATACTCCGGCGACACAAGCACCGCGACGACAGGCAACCCTTCACTATCGCCTAAAGTCTTGACAGCATCGTAGCCGCGCTGTACGTCTTCCACAGTCGTCTCCGCCTGCAGATTCGTGTTGGCAACAAGTCCAGTCACCTCGAGGCGTGCACCTGAGCGAATAGTCGTCAGCATTCGTTTCAGACCATCAGGGCTGTCCATTCCCGGTCGCAGCGTATTTACCACGATGTACAGGCTATAATCACCGGCAATAATCGTTTCACGAAACTGGGCGACGGCTCCTGCCCCGATGGCGTCTCCACCAACATCGATGACCTTGATTGTCTCTTGAGAAGATAGAAGCGCATACAGATTGCGAGGAAACGTCGGGATGTCTGCATGAAGGAGTCGATGCTCCGGTTCGACGATGATCAGTCTCTTTGCTTCGTCCTCAGTGAGCAGCCGTAACATGTCACGAAGCCGAAAATAGGGCTTGACAACATCCAGGTCGCATAGTGTAACTGGGGACGTCGTCACCCGGATCAGAGACAGGGCGAGGTTGATAGCGACCTCGGTCTTACCCGACCCGGATGGTCCGGCAAACACAATCGACTGGCCTGTCCGCGGGCGACCAAACAGATCGGCAAGTTCACGCATCGGCCTGCACGTCCAATGTACTCAGGACCGTTCGCTACCCGCCTGCTCCGGCGAATACACTCCGGCGGGTACCGAACCATCCAGTACGCGGAGCACGCCCAAAGCCAGCGCTTTCATCTCGTCCTCGCCCGGATAGACCTTGACGGGTGCAATGAACTGGACACGCCTCGTGATCTCGTCGACGAGGAAAGTCGACCGGGCGATACCTCCCGTCACGACAATGGCGTCGACGTCTCCCTTCAATACGGTGGCCATTTCCCCAATAGTCTTCGCGACCGTGTACGCCATTGCGGTGTACACCAGGAGAGCGTGCTCGTCCCCATCGTCGATCATCTTCTCAACCGTGCGAGCGTCATTCGTTCCGAGGTGGCTGACCAAACCTCCTTTGCCTGCAAGGAGTTTCATCATCTCTGGCTGCGAATATGCACCCGAAAAGCACAATTTGACCAGCCCAACAGCCGGCAGACTGCCCGCTCTCTCGGGAGCGAAGGGGCCATCACCATTGAGTGCATTGTTCACGTCAATGACCCGACCCAAGTGGTGCGCCCCAACAGAGATTCCTCCACCGAGATGAACAACGATGAGATTAGCCTCTTCATAGGTCTTGCCAAGGTCTGCTGCCGCCTGTCTAGCCACAGCCTTCTGGTTAAGGGCATGAAAGATGCTCACGCGGTCAAGCCCCTTCAAGCCAGAGAGACGCGCCAGTGGGCTCAGTTCGTCGACAACGACGGGGTCTACGATGAACGCCGGAACACCCGATTCCTTTGACAGCTCGAACCCGATGCATGCGGCCAGATTGGACGCGTGTGCGCCTAGTATAGGTTCGTGCAGGTCATGCACCATCGTCTCGTCGACGCGATATGTTCCTGAAGGAAGCGGTCGTAGCAGTCCTCCCCTGCAGGCAATAGCCGACAGATCGACCACGGCTGTGCTGTGGCGGGTGAGGAAATCTTTGACAATCGCCAGCCGCATTGGCAGCTGGTCCATGAGCGAGACAAATTGGGCAATAGTCGCAGCGTCGTGCGAAATGGTTTCCGCTGTGACAGAAGTCCTGTCTTCGAAGATCGACAGCTTGGTACTCGTAGAACCAGGGTTGATGACAAGAATCCTGAATGGCAAGGCGGCCTCCAATATGCTAGACAGACCAGCAAGAAAAGGAGGGCGCGCTAGACACACGCCCTCCAGAAAGAACTACTATCTATCAGGCTACCCAGCCGCGAATCTTGACGGCCTCGCCGATACGCTCGACTGCGACCATGTCTGCGGCCATCCTCATCGTGATCTTGTCTGCCTTGTGCGTGGTGTACATATTGTGGACACGCTCGAATGCCTCGGTCATGACACGTTCAAGCTTCTCGTTGACTTCCTTCTCAGACCAGTAATAACCGTAGTTGTTCTGAACCCACTCAAAGTAGGAGACGGTTACACCGCCGGCGTTGCCCAGAATATCCGGAATGACAAAAGCACCATTCTTCTCAAGAATCTCGTCTGCATCAGGGTTGACGCCACCATTGGCAAGTTCCACGACGATCTTTGCCTTGACGTCTTTTGCATTGTCCTTGAGAATAGCGTTCTGGAGAGCTGCAGGTATATAGATGTCGACGTCCAGCGCACGCAGTTGCTCGTTGGACACGTTGTCGAGCCCCTTATAACCCTTCACGGTGCCGTTTTTGTTCTCATAGGCCTTGAGATCATCGGGGTCGATACCCTTGGGGTCGTAAACACCGCCGCTGACCATCGTAATTGCAACAATCTTTGCGCCATCTTCCTCACGAAGGATCTTGGCAGCATAGAAGCCAACGTTGCCAAAACCCTCAACGGCGACAGTAGCGCCCTTGAGGCTCATCCCCATCTTCTTTGCAGCGAGGCGCAGACAATAGACGCCACCAAGCCCGGTCGCAGCAGTCCTGCCAAGAGACCCGCCAAGGATAAGGGGTTTTCCAGTCATGAGGGCAAACGTGTTGTGGCCAGTCAGCTTGCTGTACTCATCGACCATCCATGCCATGATTTGACCGGTTGTGTTGACATCGGGTGCGGGAACGTCACGGTCGGGACCGACAAACGTGCCCAGCGCGCGGATGTATCCACGGGAAAGTCTCTCGAGTTCGCCAGTGGACAACTTCGTGGGATCGACAACGATGCCTCCCTTGCCACCACCATACGGGAGACCGACGACAGCGCACTTGAGCGTCATGAGGGTCGCCAGAGCCTTAACATCCTCGAGGGTCTCGTCCTGATGGAATCGGATACCACCCTTGGTCGGTCCAACCGCGTCGTTGTGCTGGCAGCGGAATCCCTGGAAAACCTTCGTGGTGCCATCATCCATACGAACAGGAATGGAAACGCTGAGTGTCCTCTGTGGGTTACGGAGAATCTCCGTAATCTCGGGATTCTGACCGAGCTTCGTGCCTGCAATCTGAATTCTGTCTTGAGCTACCTGGAACCAGTTTTTCTTCTCGCCTGCCATAATAGCCTCCGTGACGTGTGGTGTTGGCTCTCAGGGAGAATTGAGAGCCGTCCCGTTATGGGGCTTTAAAACGCCGTTTTACATTTTACGCCCATGCACCAACATTGCAAGTATTTGTGAAAAAAAACACAACTATGCACTAGATTGCACTCTTGATAAGCTTCAGCACGTCAGCGGCATGGTCAAAGATGTCCTCCTCGAACACGACCTTGGGATAATGCCAGCTCCCGTAGAACTCCTCGTACTGCTTGTTCAGGCCCTCCAGGTAGTCTCCACTGATGTTCTCGATGCTGCGATTGCGTTTGCGGATGTTGGCAAGGAGCGTCGGGACGTCCCGGCGAAGATACACGAGCAGGTTGGGATTGGGAAGCCGGCGTACCATGAGCTGATAGAGCTTGTCATAGGTATTCCACTCGTCTGGCGACAGGAGTCCATCGCGCACAAGTGCCTTGGCGAAAATCTCGCGATCCTCATAGATAGAACGGTCAAGGATGGCGGGAACATCGCTCATCAGGACATGGTTCAAAATCTGCTCATACCGGAGAGCCAGGAAACTGATCTGTGTCGCAAATGCCCAGCGACGCATGTCCTGGTAATAACTGGGCAGGAACGGGTTTTCACCGAACGCTTCGAAGTAGACGGAAAAACCAAGCTCACGCGAGATCATCTGAGCAAGCGACGTCTTCCCTGCACCAATGTTTCCTGCAATGACCAAGTACATGATTTCCCCCTGCTCCCGTCAACATCCAGGATCTGCCCCTTCTGATCCTTGTATTTGTTCATATTAGCAGCAATCGACTCCCTTGCAAAACCAACCCTGCATCTATAATGTATGTGCTTGTCTGTGACATCAGGAGGAAACCTTGTATCTGAGCAAAGTCTTTGCACCACGTCTGCGTGAAGTTCCCCAGGACGCCGATACCGTAAGCGGCCAACTCATGCTTCGCGCCGGCCTGCTTCGCAAATCGGCGTCCGGTATCTACACCTATCTCAATCTTGGTCTGCGCGTCAAGCAGCGTATAGAGGAAATTGTGCGCCAGGAGATGGACAGCCATGGCGCTCAGGAAATCCTGATGCCCTTGTTGATGCCCGCTGAACCCTGGCAGGCGACCGGCCGTTGGGATCTGTATGGCGACGAAATGTTCAAGCTGACAGACCGAAAGGGTCGCTTGTTCTGTCTGGGGCCGACACATGAGGAACTGGTCACTTCTGTTGTCGGCAGTGAACGCCATTCCTACAAAGAATTGCCGTTCAACTTGTATCACATCACCAACAAATATCGGGATGAGATTCGCCCCAGGTATGGGCTGATTCGCAGTCGTGAGTTCACGATGATGGACGCCTACAGCTTCGATCGCGACGAGGCCTCCATCGAGCCGAATTACGCCCTCATGTTTGAGGCGTACAATAACATTTTTCACCGCGTGGGCCTCACGTTCCGCCCTATCCAGGCAGATTCTGGTGCCATCGGCGGTTCGTCGTCCCACGAGTTCACGGTTCAGGCAGACAACGGAGAGTGTACGTACGCAGCATGCGACAACTGTGGCTATGCTGCCAACCTCGAACTCTCGAAAGCACGTCCTGCAACGAGCCCTGATACTACTACGGCTACTCCGCCCGCCCCGGAAAGCATAGCTACACCCGGCATCCACTCCATCGAAGAGGTTACCCGCTTCTTTGCCGTCGATCCAGGAACCGTTCTCAAATCCATTCTCTATGTCGCTGACGACAAACCCTGGCTCCTCGTGGTTCGAGGAGATGACGACGTCAACGAGGTCAAGCTCCGGAAAGCCATACAAGCCCGCGAGGGCCGGCTAGCGACCGACGAGGAAGTGCTGAACATCCTCGGCGTTCACCCCGGTTCAGTCGGGCCAATGCAGACGGCAGTACCTATCGTTGTCGACGAGATGGTTCGTCGGGACGTCGCCTATACCGTCGGAGCCGGCAAAGATGGGTTCCACATCAAGAATGCGTTCTTTGGACGGGACTTTGACTCGACTGTCGTGGCAGACATAAGGACTGTCCGGGCGGGGGACCTTTGCCCCGTGTGCGGCCATCCGCTGCATACGGCTACAGGTATTGAGGTCGGTCACACGTTCAAGCTCGGTACGAAGTACTCAATTTCCCTTCATGCTAACTATGTCGATGAAGATGGCAGCGAGAAGCCTTATTTCATGGGGTGCTACGGCATTGGCATCGGGCGCACACTGGCCGCCATCATCGAGCAGCATCACGACGACAAGGGTATCGTTTGGCCAATGTCCGTCGCCCCCTTCCAAGTCGTTGTCGTTCCCCTCAACAAGGGTGACGATGCAGTCTGGCATGCTGCACTGGAACTTTACGAAGGACTCGAGAAGGCTGGGATTGACGTTATTCTTGATGACCGAGGCGAGTCGGCTGGCGTCAAGTTCAACGATGCTGACCTTATGGGTTTCCCAATCCAGGTTGTCGTCGGCAATTCTTTCCTCAAGACTGGCAATTTCGAGGTCACTCTCCGTAGCAACAAGACGGACAAGAAAGCCGTCGCTGCCTCAGAGGCAATCGCATTCATTGTCGATCTGGTGCGAACGACAGAGTAGCCCAGGCAAATTGACACCCAGCTGTTAACCAGTAGAATAGAAAGACAGCATCTATGCCAAAGGAGGAACCATGAAGGTTTCGATCGATCAGGAGGCTTGCATCGGGTGTGGCGCTTGCGTCGCCCTGTGCGATACGGTATTCAGACTCAATGATGAGCTCGGCAAGGCCGAGGTCATCTCAGGTGTCGATTGTGGCGCTGCCGGTTGCTGCAAGGAAGCCGCCGAATCATGCCCTGTCGCCGCAATCACCGTCGAAGAATAGTCTGCTACCCATAAGCAACCAAGAGACCCCGTCAACATATCGCTGACGGGGTCTCTTGGTTGCCAGACAGTGGATACGCTATCCTGCGTACCGCCCCAGAACAATACAGACGTTGTGACCCCCGAACCCAAACGAGCTCTTGAGAATATATTGGACATCGGATGAACGTGCAACATTCGGGACATAGTCCAACGGGCACTCGGGGTCGAACGTTACATAGTTGATGGTGGGATAGATCAGTCTGTTCTTGATAGTCAACATGCAGGCTACGGTCTCTACGGCGCCGGCAGCACCCAGCAGGTGGCCCGTCATGGACTTTGTGGAACTCACGGGAACAAGATGAGCTCGGCCTCCAAGTAATGTCTGCAACGCAAATGACTCCGTCCGGTCGTTCGCCGGAGTCGATGTCCCGTGTGCATTGACGTAGTCTATATCGAGTGGAGAAAGCCCTGCGCGCTCGATAGCAGTACGCATGGCCCGTACGATCTGTTTCGCCTCAGGATCAGGCGACGTCATATGGTACGCATCGGATGTTACTGCCTGAGACAGGACTTCGCCATAGATGTGCGCTCCCCTGGCAAGCGCATGGTCGAGTCGTTCCAGAATCAGGATTCCTGCACCTTCGCCCATGACAAATCCATCGCGTTCCTTGTCGAAAGGCCGGGAAGCATGTCCTGGATCATCATTACGCGTAGAAAGTGCGCGCATGTTGGCAAAAGCTCCGATGCCGGTCATTGTCACCGCCGCATCGGACGCCCCCGTCACGATGACGTCTGCGTCACCTCGCCGAATAGCCTCAAGAGCCTCGCCCAGCATCTGGGTACCACTCGCGCACGCGCTGACAACTGAGTTGGTCCCTCCATAGAGCTTGAACCGCTGAGCTATGGTTCCCGGGATGGAGTCCACGAGCATCTTCGGAATGAGAAACGGGGAAAGGCGCGAGGGTCCCTTGACGGCGACCTGCAAGACTTCACTTTCTAAGGACGCAAGACCACCTATGCCGCTTGTGACGTAGACAGCGATTCGTTCCCTGTCCTCAGCCTCCAGATCCAGCCGTGAGTCCAGCAGGGCTTCTTGCGCAGCTGCAAGCGCCAGCTGCTGTACACGATCGGTACGTGCAACGTCACGCTTCTCGAAGTAGTCCTCGGGGTTGAAGTCCTTTACTTCGGCTGCGATACGACAGCTGAGGGCGCTCGCATCGAACCGGGTGATCGGCCCCACACCTGAAATGCCAGCCGCAAGCGACGCCTCAAATGCAGGAATGCTATTTCCAATCGGCGACACAATGCCAAGCCCCGTTACGACGACACGGGTCCGATCCATGGAAATTCTGTCTCCTCCAGCGTCAGACAATATGGGACATTACGTAGTCGACTGTCTGTCCCACAGACGCAATCTTCTCAATGTCCTCGTCAGGAATCGATGTTCCAAAAGCATCTTCTAGTGCCATTGTAATGTCAACCAATGCCAGAGAGTCGGCGCCAAGATCCTTGACGTATTGAGCCTCATCTGTAATACGAGACTCTTCGACACCCAGTTTTTCCTTGGCAATCTCTACTACCTTCGAGCGGATTTCTTCCTTGGTCATAAGATTCCTCCTGAAAGAAGAATATCCAAGCACTTCAGAGAGACAATCCCCCGTCAATCGCGAGCACTTGGCCGGTAATGTACGAAGCGTCTTCACTTGCAAGGAACACCACAGCTTTGGCAACGTCACTCGGCGTTCCGGCCCGCCTAAGCGGAATATTAGCAAGATACGAGGATACGACCTCATTGTCAAGCGAGCTCGTCATGTCTGTCTCCACAAATCCGGGCGCAACGACATTGACGGTGACCCCGCGTGACCCCAGTTCCTTCGCCGCCGTCTTCGCAAGAGCGATAACGCCTGCCTTGCTCGCCGCGTAGTTGGCCTGCCCGGCATTCCCTCCCAGTCCGACTACCGACGAGATCAGGACAATGCGTCCGGATTTCTGACGCATCATATGGCGGGCAGCTGCCCGCGTTACATTGAACGTGCCGGTGAGATTCGTTCGCAGCACGTCGTTCCACTTCTCATCCGTCATCCGGACCAGCAAGGCGTCTCGGGTGATACCCGCGTTGCTGACCAGGATGTCCAGCGAACCTGTCAGCATGATACTCCGTGCAACCAGATCGTCAGCCTGAGCGACGTCCCCAACATCCGCCTGCACTGCTTCACAGACCCGACCCATCGCAGTGATGGCTGTGACAACTTCTTCTGCCGCCACGCGGTTTTGATGAAAATCGATAACGATATTGGCTCCCTGCATGGCCAGCTCGAGAGCAATGCCTCTACCGATGCCTCGGGATCCACCCGTAACCAGGGCCGTCTTTCCTTCCAGCGTCATTGCCATGTTTCCTCCTCCACGGCTCTGACGTTTCCTTCAGGAATCGCCTTCCGACCAAGTGCCGTCAGCACACCCTTCGGTCCGACCTCCAAGTACTCGCTCGCTCCCATTCTCTGAAGTGTCTCCATCGTACGCACCCACTGCACCGGGCTCTTGAACTGCGCGACAAGGCACTCCTTGATTGTCTCGGGATTATCTTCCGGTACTGCCGCCACATTGTTCACAACGGGAAAACGGGGCCGCGAAAACGGGATATCATGCACGACCGTCGCAAACTCGGCAGCACCGCCAGCCATGATGGATGAATGAAATGGGGCGCCCACCCGAAGTTTGATCGCGCGTCCTCTGCCGATCTCCTTCACGGCCCCAATGACGCGATCTACAGCAGCCATCTCGCCGGACACCACCGTCTGGTCGGACGCGTTGTAGTTGGCGGCTTCCACGATTCCGGCCCGACGCCCTTCAGCAAGAACACGCTGCAGATCGTTGTCGTCCAATCCTACGATAGCAGCCATCGTACCTGGCGATCCAGATACAGCCCTTGCCATGATCTCTCCACGTTGTCGCACGAGTCGAATACCATCCTCAAACGTGAAGACGCCGGCACAACATAGCGCGCTGAACTCCCCCAGGCTGTGCCCGGCGGCAACATCGCAGCCCATACCCCTGCTCGCAAGTACCTCGACCCATGCCATCTCGGTTGCAAAGAGGGCAGGTTGGGTGTTCTCGGTGCGAGTCAGCATCGCCTCGTCACCTGCCTCGACAAGGTTCCATAGGTCAAGACCAAGCACGTCACTTGCCTGCCCAAACAGCCTGCGAGTCAGAATCGGATCGACTACTCTACCGGCCATTCCCACGTATTGCGAACCCTGCCCGGGAAACAGAAACGCTATCATAACTGCCTCCTCCTGTTGTCTGCGTCCATTGCACAACCACCGCAGTACTTCTTGCACCTGGGAACCGCGAAGCGGTCAGAACCCATCATTCGTCAACGCCGCCCGCGGTGAAAAAAGACGGAGTGTAGTTGCCACACATCTCTGTGTGGTACTGCAACTCCGTCAATCTGAACCTATCTAAAAGTATTCTTCTGGAAAAGCACACCAAAAAAACCAGAGTCGCCAGTTAGGCCTCT
>NZ_QXIU01000009.1:5400-8299 GCF_003570935.1 Candidatus Cryosericum odellii | reverse complement strand
CCGCGGTCTCTACGTTCTCAACGGCGGGAGCTTGAGGCTCGACGACTTCGGGTTCCACGGGCTTGGTCTCGACGACTTCGGGCTCGACGTTCTCAACGGCGGGAGCGTCAGTTGCGTTCATATCCGACCCAATCTTCACCGGCGGCGTCGCCTGCCCGGGCTCACGTCCGAACAAGCCCTCGTTGCCTTCCACGCCCTTCATGCTCAGCTTGACCTTGCGTTCTTCCTTCAGGACCTCGAGCACGCGAACCTTGACAACGTCTCCCACGTTCAACACATCCTCGACCTTGCGAATCTTGTCGTTGGAGATCTGTGAAATGTGCAGGAGGCCGGTGACACCTTCTGAAAGCTCGATGATTGCTCCGAAGGTCAGGATGCGAATCACTGCCCCCTCGAGGATCATGCCGACAGGATAATCTTCCTCGATGGTTTCCCAAGGATGTGGCTTCGTCTGCTTGATGCTCAACGAGACCTTGCCCGTCTCCGGGTCGACCTTGAGAACCTTCACCTTCACCTTGTCCTTCTTTTGGACGATCTCCTCGACGGGACGGCGACGACCATAAGTCAGCTCTGAGAGATGGACCAGACCTTCGACCCCGTACCCGATGTCCACGAATGCACCGAACTCAGCGATACCGTTGACAGTGCCCTCATAGATATCTCCAGGTTGGATCTTTGTGAAGAATTCCTTCTTCTGCTTCTGGCGGATAACCTGCATCGCTGCACGATGAGAGGCGATGATCCGGCGAAGTCTCTTGTCGAATTCAGTGACCTTGACGGGAATGTCCTGGCCAACCAGAGAAGGCAGGTTGTTGCGGTAGTCGCTGGCGACCTGTGATTGAGGCAGGAAACAGGGCACACCGATGTCAACAAGCAGGCCGCCCTTGATGGCCTTGGTGACTTTGGCAGTGACGATCGTCTGTTCCTCGAAGTACTTCTCAACATCGGTCCAGACCTCTTCCTGATCAGCCTTCAGCTTGGAGAGGACTGCTGTACCTTGTTCATCCTCTTCCTTGACGACGGCCACTTTCATCGTTTCGCCAACGTGCGCGATTTCGCCGACAGCTACATCGGTACGCATAGTCAAGCGATTGAGCGGGATATAATAGTCTCCCTTTCCGCCAGCATTGACCATGACCCCGTCACGCTCAAGCTTGACGACGGAGACGTCAATAACGTCCCCGCGCCGCAGCAGACGTGGTTCGTATCCGGCCTTGGGCGACAAGTCTGCAACAAGAGCCGCCTCGAGTTCGGACGTATTGGTCTCGTCACCTGTAACCTCGGCCTGTTCGGTTTCGGTTTCGGCCTTCTCTGGTGCGGCCGCTTCTTCTGGAGTCTTTTCCTCTGCCACGTCAACAGCTGGAACAATAGGCTGTTCGACTGCTGCAAGCAGGTTCTTCACTTCAAAGAGTCCATCCGTTTCACCTGTGGTTTCTGTTCCAACGTGTTTGTCCATGTCCACCATGTTGACCCCTCGCAATTAAGGATGAATGAAAATCAGTTTCTGAGTATAAAGCCAAAACGGATGCTTGTCAAACCCTTCAAGCCCGCGTCACTACCTGCTGACGTTGGCTTTACCAGCAGAAACGGTCGTGCCGGCAAACTGGACTGCTCCGCCAGGATCGCCCTCGATTTCCAACAGCGGATTGTACTTCTCGACACGCTCCGATCTCGACAATGCCCCGCGCCACACGCTGGGGTGAGATTATATTGTCTGGTGTTCAGTCTTAGAGGACCGGGACACACTTGACCTATAAAGAACAAAGAGGCAGGTTGGCGAAAACGCCAACCTGCCTGGCTGTTATTCTGTATCAATTTCGTGCAAATCAGCGATCTGCTCGACTAGATACTCACTTTCCCTGTACGTCGTGCCCAGTCGTCTCGGTCCTCTCCACGCGAGTTCCTGTGTGCGGCGTCATCAATCTCAGAACTCCCCATGCAATCAGGCCAATGACTACCATCACGATGAGAGTTGCAGGCTCAAAGATCGCCGTGGTCTCTGCGCCGGCGGTAGTGCCCCGGGAGAAGATACCTTCGAAGATGCCCACAAGAAACTGAGTAACGCCATAGACGCCACGTACAAAGCCATTGTTCGGGTTTGCTCCAAGCCCTTTGAAAATCAGACGAAAGGCCAGAACAACTTCAATTATAGTAAAGATTACGCCAACAATTCGTTTTGAGGTATTGCTTTCGGCTTTGGTATCTTGTGTCTCCGTCTGCTGGGTCATTGTTCTACCTCCTGGTAGCTAGAGTGTCTTTCTCCCTCTAAGCAGGTTTACCACAACTGCAATGATCGCAAGTACGAGAAGAATGTGGATTAGTCCCCCCATCGTAAACGAAGTAATCATACCAAGAAGCCATAAGACTACGAGAATAATGGCAATTGTCCATAACATACTTTGTCACTCCTTTGTCGATATTGTGCGCAGAAGGTCCTTGCGCGCTGGATAGTTCCCAACATTGCTGATTATACCACTAAGTTGCAAAATATACCACTAAGTTGCAAAACCTGAATTCTATCCCATAGACCTGTTTCCACACACATTCCTGACAACGTGAGATTTCAGGCTTGGACGTCCGTCCTCTTCTCGAGAGCCTGTGTCAGCGTGAATATATCAGCAAACTCCAGATCGCTCCCTTTTGGGATACCCGTGGCAATGCGCGTAACGCGCACTTCCGATGCAACCAGCAACTTTGCGATGTACATCGCAGTGATGTCGCCGTTGAAGTTGGGGTTTGTGGCAACAATGACCTCGCGCACATCGTCCAAGTGTATACGTTCGACAAGGCGGCCTAGCTGCAGTTCTCCGGGTCCCACATGAGCTATCGGGTCGATCCGGCCGTGCAGAACATGGTAGAGGCCACGGTAGGCCCCTGTTTTCTCAATTGCAGAGAGGTC
>NZ_QXIU01000009.1:0-5358 GCF_003570935.1 Candidatus Cryosericum odellii | reverse complement strand
CACCGTCTGCAGAAAGTGATCTCGCGCTTCGCAGCCATCAAAGATTCAGCAAGAGCACGTACATCGTCCTCTGGCTGGTCCAGTAGATAAAACACAAGTCTGTCAGCAGCCTTCGGTCCAATGCCGGGGAGATTGCCCAGCCTGGCGGAAACCTCGATGAAACGCTTGGGCAGGAACACCGCTTACCCGAGCCCGGGAATATGCGGCATGCCAGCGGTGACCTTCTTCATGATCTCCTCGGCCTGACGATCTGCTTCGACCTGGGCTTCGCGCACGGCAGCGACGACAAGATCTGCAGCCATCTCAGCGTCACCAAGATCGAAATCCGCTTGGATGGTGATGCCGATGAGGTCTTTCTTGCCGTTGACGACAGCCGTGACAGCGCCTCCACCTGAAGTGGCAGATATCCTGCGATCCAGCAGCTCCTGGTCGGCGTGTGCTGCATCTTCCTGCATCTTCTGGGCCTGCTTCATGAGATTGTTGACGTTGTACATATGGCTCCTCCCCTATCACCTCAGGAGCCGAACAGCGACTCCGTCGCATCAAACGTCTTCTTGAGCAATTCCAGCTTGTCATCCACCGGAACCTCTGCCACGGTTTCCTGCCGCGCAGGCTCCTGGGATCCCTCCTCGACCAGCTTGACTTGGTCCACTGCATAGGCGGACCGCGCCGCTGGGACAAGAACTTCGTCCTGCTTCTGCTCGAGCATTGTACGGAACAACTTGGTCTTGGGACCGAGAACGATCCGCAAGACGCCCTGGTCGACCCCGACTTCGCGAACATCGAGCGCCTGCAGCATCACCCCGATGGGCTTGCTGGCGTCAGAGACAAGTGCCTTGAAGTGCGCCCATTGATCTGCAGGTTCCCCTGTGGATATGCTTCTGGTTTCTGGAACTGTCTCGCCAGGACTGTCAGGGGACACCTCAACAGCCTTCTGTACAGTCTCCATCTGCCGGACCGCAGGCCTGGGCGCATCCTGACTACTCGTGAACTGCACTTCACGGGAGAACTCTTCATGCGAGCGATCGAGACCCATGGGCAGGTCAAGGGCTATTGCGAGCAGGAAAGCCTGGACAAGAGGATACGGATCCGACAGGTAAACTGACTGTTGCTGGATTCGTGCAAAGGCCGCTGCAAGGTTTACCAGAGTTGCGTCCGGGAACGCCTTGAGGCGATCGTTGGGAATGCTGTCCGAACTAGGAATCCGCAGCGTCACCTTGTCAAGAATGTACCCACTGATAAGGGCAATCGTCCTTTCAAGCAGGTCAGCAGGCTCTATTCCACTTCGTTCCAACTGGTCCAGGACAGAGCTGACTGCCTTCGGATCGCGAGAGAGCAGGGCCTCGACAAGCAAGGAAATGTTTTCTTCGGTGGGCAGCCCCAGCAGGTCCAGCACCGTCGCGCTAGACACTGATTCGGTTCCAAACACGGAGAACTGGTCGACAAGACCTATGGCGCCTCTCATCGAACCCCCGCTGAGCGCAACTATCTGGTGAAGGGCCTCATCGGTTATGTTTGGAGCTTCGATGTTGCGAAGGCCCTGAAGGTACTCGAACATGGCCGTTTCCGAAATCCGCTTGAAGTCGAACCGCTGGCACCGGGACAGGATCGTCTCAGGCAGTTTTTGAGGTTCCGTCGTAGCGAGGATGAACACTACGTAGTCAGGCGGCTCCTCGAGCGTCTTCAGGAGTGCGTTGAAAGCCTGGACGGTGAGCATATGGGCTTCATCGATGATGAAAACCTTCTTGCGACTGCGAGCGGGGACAAACCTGGTGGACTCACGCAAGTCTCTGATCTCGTCGATGCCCCGGTTACTGGCAGCATCGATCTCAATGACGTCGATGTCCGTCCCTGACGTGATAGCTCTGCAGTGTTCACATTCCATGCAGGGATGACTGCTGGGTCCCTTGTCGCAGTTCAGTGCTTTTGCCAGTATGCGGGCTACCGTCGTCTTGCCGGTACCCTTGGGACCAGCAAACAAATATGCATGGGAGGTCCTGCCAGTATCGACAGACCCTTTCAGAATACGTACGACCGTCTCCTGACCAATGACGCCGTCGAACGTGGTGGGGCGGTACTTTCGGTATAGTGAAACGTAGCGCTCAGTGGATGCCATAGTGTTTGTAGTATATTGCCCGCGCACATCATTGCAAGAAAAGTTCAGACCACGACTTCTTGAGGCGCCAAAATGCCAGCCTATACTGTTGGAGTGAAACGATTCTTCCGAACACTCATCATACTCATATGTGCAGTAGGTGCCGTTCTCGCTCTGACCTATGCGGGGATCGACCTGTATGGATACAAACAACAATCTGAGCGGGCTGATGTGATTTGTCTGTTCGGAGCTGCAGTCTGGGGAAACAGTCCATCACCGGAGCTCGAAGCGCGCATCTTGTGTGCGGTTCAGCTGTATCGTGAAGGACGCGCTCCGCTGCTGTTTCTGTCCGGAGGTCCTACGGGGTCGAATCTGAGTGAATCGGATGTCATGGGTGCTGTCGCTATCAAGCAGGGAGTCCCTCGCAGCGCCCTGATATTCGACAACACAGGTGTCACCACAGCTCAAACGCTGATAAACCTCAAGCGCTACATGCAGGGGAACGCCCTGACCTCTTGCCTGATGGTCTCATCGCCCTTTCACATGGCACGAATCATGATCCTGGCCCGCCTGTACGGTCTGCAAGCGTTCACTAGCCCACCCGTCGAGACACCCGTCTGGCTCAGTGTCCAGCAGAGAGCAAGGGCAACAGTCCGCGAAGAACTTGCATTGTTCAAGGACCTGCTTGTCTTCGCCGTGTCGCCTGATTAGCGGGAATGCCTGGTCAATGCGATACGAACAAAGCCCGGATGGGCAGCCCCGGCAAGCAATACGCCATGGCTGAACCTCAGTGCTCCCTGTAGCTCTCGCGTCGATCGGGAAGCGACCGTTATGTCGAAACCCCCAAGGCGCCCTGTATACCGTCGAATGTCTTCGGGCGACAGAGATGGCGCCCGACCCACAATGGTGTCGATGAGAGAGGAAAGAGCAACAACCCGCACGCCTTCAACTGCTGTTTGAACGCGGACCTTCGCCCTGACAAAGACAACCAGAGGCCGAACATGGCACGGAACCTGTGGTTTCAGCCGTCCCTTCACATACATCGCTTCCGATGTGGCCTGGCGCACGAAATCATGGTTCAGAAGTTTGCCGTTCCTGCACAGACGTCCGCCCCTCAGACTGATGGTGCCGGAATGGTTCTTCGTCTCGACGACGAAGACGCCAGTTGGGCCGACGATGATATGATCGACATCGCCTGCATAGAAGCCGAGACCGTTAAACACGTGGAACTCCTGTGGTAGTCGTGAGAGAACAACGCCAACATCGTACTCGCCGCCAGCCCCACCATAGTACTGGTCGGCAGCAGCTTCTAAACTGAAGACGTCGCGCACACACCAGAATCCCAGAGCCACGACGACGCACGCCGCTCCAGCGCCAAAGAAGCCCGTGGACTGGACTCCCGACCGGAACAGGAGATAAATCAGAACTCCCATCATCAGCATAGGAACAAGAGCCCGGTACATGAGCCGATCGCCCTTATGGTATGTAGCTGCTCCAGCCTTGCCATGAACTTGTGCCATCCACTCTCCCGTGAAAAGACTGCCTCGAATCACCAGAACCATTCAGAAATGGCCCAAGTTCTTTAGTTTATACTCTTGTCGTCCACGTGCAACCCAATGCCTCCCGCATCGACTGCTGTTCGTCACTTGTCGCAGTTAGCAACCACTCCAGGCTGCCTCCGCACAAACAGGTCGGTTTTCTTTTCGCACCCAGCAACTATACTGACTAGCATATATGTTTGGAGGATCATCATGATCAAGTCAGTCAAGGGGACCAGCGACATAACATCACCCGAAGTCCTTCTGTGGCAACATGTGGAGAGAACCATGGCTAACACTGCCAAAGCTTATGGCTACGAAGAAATCCGCACCCCGACCATCGAGATGGAGGAGCTTTTCTCTATGTCGGTTGGGCAAAACACCGATATCGTCGAGAAGGAAATGTATGCCTTTCCTGACAAGAAAGGACGTCATCTCGTCCTGCGCCCTGAAGGCACAGCTGCAACGTGTCGCGCATACATAGAACATCAGATCAATCTGCAGCCTTCTCCGGCCAAGTTCTACTACATGGGGTCATTCTTCCGATATGAGCAACCTCAGAGTGGGCGCAAGCGCGAGTTCCACAGCTTTGGAGTCGAGGCTCTCGGCGAGCAATCGCCAGTTCAGGATGCAGAGGTCATCGACATGGTCATGACAATGCTGTCAAGACTCGGCCTGGCACACCTGTCCGTCGATATCAACAGCATCGGCGATGATAACTGTCGACCCGCCTACAAGGACGCCCTCCGGGCTGCGCTGGCAGCACATGAGGGCGAGCTGTGTGAGGACTGCAAGAGACGCATGAACGACAATCCTCTCCGTGTGCTCGACTGTAAGCACGAAGATCCGTCACTCCTGGAGTCGCTGCCAAAGTCCGCGGACTATCTGTGTACAGACTGCGAGGACCATTTTCACCGCCTGCTCTCGACTCTCGACGCTCTGAAGATTCCGTATCGCCTCAACCACAGACTGGTCCGAGGCCTTGACTACTACACCAAGACCGTATTTGAGGTTATCTCTGAGGATCTCGGTGCGCAGAATGCCCTCCTGGGAGGGGGCCGCTACGATTATCTCGTCCGTCACCTGGGGGGACCGGCTACTCCTGCCGTCGGCTGGGGTCTTGGGCTTGAACGCCTTACTTCCGTGCTGACAGCGCGGTATCCCGAGCTCACTGGATCACTGGCAATCCCCCTGGCATACATTGTCCACTCGGAAACAGCCACGGCTGTCGCCTTCGAGTTGAGGCGCACCTTGGCCGGCGCGGGCTGGGTCCTGGATCTGGATATGCGTCAGGATGGGTTTGGAAAGCAACTGGCACGAGCATCCAAGAGGGGAGCGCGCATGGCACTCATCCTCGGTGAAGACGAGATTGCGGCGGGCACCTGCGCCGTAAAAGACCTGACGTCAGGTTCCCAGTTGACGGTAGCATTGGCTGACGTAGCCGCTTGCCTTGCCAGTGCTGTCCAGAAGTAGAGCTGGAGATATTCAGGTATGTCCGGGGGTTTGCGTTGGTTTTCCTGTGTTTTCGGGTATAATAGTGTTGTGTCACCCTGCGATGCCCGTGAACCACTTGACGGGTTTGAGCCAACACAAATCACTCGGAAGCAGATGCCCTGTGGATACGAGCGCTTCGCAGTGTTCTTGAAGCAGGGAACTTTATGCTCCCACCTGCTTAGGCAGGTTCAAAAGCTTCGTCAAGGCACGACCTTGTGGGGTGGCCTCTTG
>NZ_QXIU01000089.1:6016-7580 GCF_003570935.1 Candidatus Cryosericum odellii | reverse complement strand
CTCGGATTGATCGGCCTGACCATATTGACCAGCGGTATCCCCGAAGCGATAATCGGCGGAGTGGCCGCGTACGCCGTCTGTCGACCCATACAGAAGAATATGAAGCACGATATTGGCTAAGCTCACTCGTGGGCGCATATCCACGGGCTCTTCTGCTTGATATCAACGGTTCTACAAGAAGAGCAGATCAGTCTGTCTGATCCGGCTGTGGCACAGACTGTGCCAGCTACTTTACGGTGGTTAGAAGATGTTCGCCTGAAAGAGATCGATAGAAGGAAGGGAGATAGCCCCCGGAGAACCAGGTGTCTTGAGCGTAAAACCCTGTTGCCCCTTCGCGTCGAAGCTCACGATCGAAGTCTTGTCGACGTGCAAACTTCCGAGAACTATTCCGGATGCGTCGACAGCGTAGTACACGGAATTCCAGTACATATCGGGACACTCTACAATCAATGTGTCGCTGTCGCTTGCCAGGTGAGCCATGAGCGGCGCCTCGGCGGCGGTCGGCCCTTCACCGTACAGCTTGGTGAGAAGCGCATTGAGCGTTTCCGGCAACGTTACCGAGGGCGCGGAAGCTGCCGTGTCGATGCAGCCGATTTTCGTGTGACCGTGAGTGAGGTAGAGAAGAGAGCCGACCCTGGCGAAGCTTGGATCCTGACCCGCTATGAGGCTTCCGCCAAATGCGTCCGCATCTCCGCATCGTACCATGGTTCCTGTTCCATTGTTCATGCGGATGAGCCAAAGCGAGACCACTGCAAAAGGCGCTTCTGCCTGGACGAGAACAAATCCGTTGTCTACCCCGCCACTTCCATACAAGACTTCTATCCGCACTTGTCCGGCAGGAGCGGGGACAGTCAGAATCTTGTCCTTGGGAGGATCGGCGATCCCTGGTAGTTGCCAAATGCTCCTTTCAGTGATCTTGATGATCATTCCGTCCAAATTGGTCTTCGGTGTCAAAGGTGTTGTTGGTACCTCAAGTTCGCCTTGCGTAGCAATAAAACTCTCTCCGTAATGCCACCGGACAAGAGGACTTCCCGTAGCAGATGATGCATATTGTATCCCTATGGGAGGCGTGCGAATCATAAGATCGTTGCTTGATGATGTCGCCTTCGTCAGGAGCGGCAGTCTATTCTTATAGCTCCACTGCTGGACGACGAAGATGGGCGTAGCGGGCGAAGCAGGTAGCCAAAACAACTTCGCTTCTCCGTTTGTGTTGTTTACATGCAACACCACCGTTCCGGTGCTCTGCAGGGCGTTCTTGCCAACATTCCATGTGAGCGGAACAGCGTCGTAAGCGGAATCCGTCACGTTGGTCAGCATCATGGCGCTGACCTGTGGTCCCTCCACTTGAACAACTTTCGGTGCACAACCAGTTGCAAGAACGAGTACGAGCAGGATGCTAATGAACGCAGTGACCCTTGAACTGGATCTGAACATCATTGTTCTCATACTATGCGCCTCCAACGCTTCCTTCGCCTGCGACACTGCGTACTCGGCTATCCGGCTCATGCCTTCGGCCCTCCCGTCACATCGTCAATCAACCATGTGCCGTTGACCTTCTTGAGCG
>NZ_QXIU01000089.1:0-5926 GCF_003570935.1 Candidatus Cryosericum odellii | reverse complement strand
ATCTTCAGCGCTCGAAGCTATCTCGCCGGTTATCGGAAGATTCAGCTGCCACTGAAGCGCTGATTTAAGCAGCATGACTTCTCCGTGATCTACAACGCAGTCGCTTCCGTCGGAGGTCGTGGACATCTCGAGGTCTCGCCCGTCCTTTGTGTGGAATACCTTGATTCCATTGATAGTGCGTACCCCGATACCTTCTTTCGCAGCCAGATCTTCCAGATCATGGAGAGGATAAGTCGGTATATTTCTGAGGCGCGCGCCGAATTCGCCGACAACCTGGCGGATCGCATTGGCGTCCACCTTATCCCGAGAAGAGGCTACGCGCGCTCGATACAGAGAGTATCCGCCAGCAGCGACAACAAGTAGCAGGACTATGCCAATACCGACGAGCCTGACCAATCTAGGTGAATTCATGCCCTCCCCTTCCGAAGCAGCTTTGCCCTATCCGTCATCCATCTCCATGCTCTTCGAGGTAATACGACATACAACACGCTCAGCACGACACACAGCCAGAAGACGGGCAGGGCAAGAAATGAAGGAGTGATGAGCATAAGGAGAAAACAAGGCAGGATAGTCATAGACGCAAAAGGATATATCAATGTCAGGAGGGCACCGGACCGGTCAATCCCCTGCCAGCCTCTGCCGTCGATGCTCAAGTATGGGAGTCCGAGTACCTCTATGAGAGGAGACACTCGCGTAGTCGGATTCTGCTGGTTCTCTTGATTCAAGGAAGTGGATAAGGAGCTGTAGAGCTTCTTCTCATGGGATATCGTGGCGAAGAAATAAAATCCCCCGCTGAGCATGGTCATGAGTAGGAGAAGAGCGACGAACTTCCTCAGGAAAGGTCGTGCAACAGGCAAATGCCGCACAGCAATGATAACGACGACGGCTGCGACGACCGAGGACACTACGGTCGCGAGTACTGTGTCAACGATGGACAATAGGGAAGAACCGCTCCATGTCGACTTGAGCGTGGTAGTGTATGTAGTTCCCCTGAACACTGTCCAAAGAATGGCCCACCAGCCTACGACATTGCCAAGGATCAATCCGATCTGCGATGCGCGTGCACTTTCGTCGTTCATGTCCTCTCCTTCGCAACCAGGTTCCACAGACGCCACCGTGCGCAGAACCTCGGTTTCCATAGCCCTCGGCGCGCCGTATCCGTACGGCATCGCAGCGGAGATCATACCCTCCACTACAAGTGTAACGCGGTGGCGATGTTTTTGCTAACCCGCAGGACAGAAGGCCCAGAATACCAGAACTTCAAAGACTTTATTTCACCTGCGAGAACTTTGGTACATAAATTGGCCCCCCAATTTCTCATTCCAAGCGCACGCTCACGAAGGGGTATTGTAGCTGAAGCCTTCGAGCACTTCGCCCGTCTCAGCATCGAGGACGACATTCGTGTCTCCGAACACATACGGATCTCTGGTCGAAGGAATCTGTTTGCCACTGGCATCAATCATGCAGGAACCGGAGTGGAGCATGTGTACACCGTGAAAGGTCACGATCCAGACGGGGACGTCTTTCATGATCCTGGTTGTTCCAGGCAACGTCAAGGGAGATTCGCCCGGGCCTGCGGGGTAGTCGGAGAGACTCGTGTACATGGCCGTGATATGTTCTGCGTCCTTGGCGATCCTATCGCCGCCTACTTCGTGCCTCGCGATGGCAATGGCCGTGTCTTTGGTAACGCTCGGCACCCCGTCGAGGGGCTTGAGTTCTATGCCAAAATCCGCAATCTTCGAACGGAAATACTCCATATCGCTGTCCGAGAAAGAACTCTGAGAGGACCCGTCAGTATGGACAGCAGGTCGTGAGGTGTGAGCAAGAGCAACTGCTACACAACCACTGACTCCAAGCATTACTGCAATTACAACGACAAGTATCCGTCTACGCAAGGAAGGCCTCCCTAGTACCGTGTATCCCATATCTCCCACGTGGTATCGCCGGAGGAGATGTTGTTGGTCATTGTTGAAACCTCCATCTCGCCCCCTCTCATCTATATAACGGAGATCGTCCGAAATGTCCGAATCACCACGAATGTTCCACCAATACATGCTCCCATTGCGTTGCCCCATGAGGTGACACGTCCACAGCCTCCCAGCATGTCTGCGTGCTAATTGCTTGGCCAAGCAGCAGATGTGCCGTCGGCCGGTTCATTGCTGTGTTGCTTTGTGCACTGCCCGTGCATATGCTGGTAGTGGAGGTGGGAGTGGAACCCAATCTGGAGGAGAAAAGCGACCAGCAGTTGCTGATACTGGCACGGGAGGACTCGCGTGCGTTTGCAGTCCTATACGGCCGTCATCACCATCATATCTACTCCTATGCTCTGGGTATCCTGCACGACAGGGACCTGGCCGAGGACGTTGCCGAAGAGACATTTGCACGGCTCACCAGCCACCTTGGCTGGCTCGCCTCGACACACCGGCCTCTGCTGCCATGGCTATACTGCGTGGCACGCAACCGTGCGATGGACGAACTACGGAGGAGAAAACGAGAAGGACTGCTCGGCGTCACAGACATCGCGTGCAGCGACCCTGACGATGACACGGTGAAGAATATCGAAGCGCATTCCCCAGAAATTCTGAACGCTATCAGCTCGCTGAGCCCGTTTGAGTGTGCGTGTGTGACATTGCGCCATGTTCAGCGAATGGCGACGAAGGACGTTGCACGTGAACTGGGATGTCATCCACGTAAAGTGACAGCAGCACTCAATCATGCATATGGGTTTCTGCGCCGCAAACTTTCGGATATCTGACCTCATGTGCGTTATATAGGTGAGAGGCAACCTCATGCAAACAGATGACAGAGACATAGAGCACCTGCTGGAGACAACAGACTGGGAGCCGGCCGAGGATCATGCCCGCACCGAGGCATCGCTTGCACGCCTGATCGCCCGTCTGGACCAGCGGCGGCACAGAATGCGTGTGGTCGCACGGACATCCTGTACTTTGGGAATCGTTGTGCTCGTCATGGTTACAGGCACGGGCTGGTACCGTTGGACACGACCGATGGCAACGGCAGTCCACGAGACACAGACGATTCCCGCCGGCGTTGTACGCCTGGTCCCTGTAGAAGCAGACTCTGCTCCCCGTGCATTGCAGCGGGCGCTTGCCTCGCTGACCGGTCGCGATCCACGCGGGCTTCTGACGAGTGTCCGCGAGGTTGCCGGGACCAGCCTGTTGCGAGCCGAATTGGCGGGCGGGACCGGTCACCTGCTTCTGCTGCCGGGGCATGGCGTGGTCGGCATTGTCGCCTCGTCGTCACAATCGTCATCACTCACCGAAAGCGTTGTTCGTATCGCCCCTCGTGATGCACGTACGCTGACAGCGCAGGATCTGGCGACCGGTGAGGAAATCGCTTCACGCGATGTGAGTGTGGCAGCTCTAGGGCGGGTCGTCGAGGCACACCCTATGACTGCAGCAATCTATCAGCACGTAATTCCGTACCCTGGAGGCCAGCAAGGGAAACCAGCACTCCCGTATGACCCCACCAGGCTGGACCTCAGCAGTGGCTACGTACACCTGCACCGGGTTGTGACCGTTCCCATTGAGACTACGGGTTCACACACCGCAAGTCTTTCCGCGGTCGTCGACATCGACACACAGCGCGTCATCGCCATTGTGGACACGACCGGCATCTCGGGCGTCATCCTGACCGACGATCCTGGACCTCAGGTGGTGCTCTCAGAGCCATAGAGACACAACAGCAATGGACAGCACGGAACGTTTCGCCGTCCCGCTGGACGCTGAGCGCTGGCGTGGTACAATGCTCGGTGTAGTCAACCTTTGCGGGAGGAACACATGAGTGTACTGGAAGAAATACGGGCCAAGGCGAAGGCTCTGCACCGCACCGTCATTCTGCCCGAGGGCAATGAAGAGCGTACCCTGAAAGCAGCACAGATGCTGGTCGACGGCGGAATGGCCGACGTCATCCTTGTCGAGGACGAGACATCCATCCGCACCAACGCGACCCGCCTGGGCGTCGATCTGACCGGGGTGCAGATCGTGGATCCGAAGACATCACCCAAGGCGGCCGAGTTTGCCGCCCTGATCTATGAGAAGCGCAAGGCCAAGGGCATGACGTCCGAGAAAGCGGCCGAGCTGTCGGTCGACCCGATCTACTTCGCCACCTGCATGCTGGAAACCGGCATGGCACACGCGCTTGTGACTGGCGCGGTCCACAGCACCGGCGACATGCTGCGGCCTGCCTTGCAGATTCTCGGCACCGCACCTGGCTGCAAGACGGTCAGCTCCATGTTTCTCATGGTGATGCCCGACGGCAAGCTGCTGGGCTTTGGCGACTGTGCCATCATTCCTGACCCTACCGTCGACCAGCTGGCGGACGTCGCTATCGCTACTGCAAAGACATACAAGACCCTGACAGGCATCGAGCCCGCTGTCGCGATGCTGTCCTTCAGCACCAAGGGCTCTGCGGAACACGACATGGTCACCAAGGTCCGTGAGGCGACTGCACTGGCACACCAGAAGGCGCCCGATCTCCTGCTCGACGGCGAACTGCAGTTCGACGCCGCGTATGTGCCCTCCGTCGGTGAACGCAAGGCTCCGGGCAGCCCGGTCGCAGGCAAGGCAAACGTCTTCATTTTCCCCGAGCTCAACGCCGCCAACATTGGCTACAAGCTGGTCCAGCGGCTGGCGGGCGCTCAGGCTATCGGGCCCGTCTCGCAGGGTCTTGCCAAGCCGGCCAACGACCTTTCCCGCGGCTGCTCGCCCGAAGACATTCGCGACGTCTGCTGCATTGCGTTGCTGAACGCGTAGTTGCAGGGACTAGCTCATACGACATAGAAATCTGGGGCGGCCGTGTGCTGCCCTTTTCGTGATTCCGGAGGAATGAATGGAACAGAAGAAATTCATCACATATACAGCCGGTCACGCGCCAGTCAGAAAACAGCTTCTGCTGTTCTGGATCTTCTTCGTCATCGGGGCGTTTACCATCGGAGGTGGGTTCGCCATGATCCTCATGATGAAGCGCTATCTTGTCGACCAGTACCACTGGATCAAGGATGAGGAGTACTATGACATGCTGAGCATCAGCCAGGTCACGCCTGGCCCGATCGCTGTCAACATGGCCACATTTGTCGGCTACACGCAGGGCGGTGTCCTGGGGTCCGTCCTTGCCACACTGGGCGTCAGTATCCCAGCCGTGGCCGTCATCATCATCATCGCCGTCTTCTTCCCCGGCTTCAAGGACAACGTCTGGGTCCAGCGCTTCTTTGCCGGCGTTATCGTAGGCGTCGTCGCACAGATAGCCACCATTGTCCTCGACCTGGGGAAGCGGCAGAAATGGACTATTGTCTCCGCTGTCGTATGTGCAGCATCGCTCGGCATCCTGTTCTTCGTCCACCAGGTCAGCCCCATCTGGCTCATCCTGGTCGGAGGCCTGGTGGGCCTCGCCGTCGAGGCGTTCAAACCACATGAGGCAGCGCCGACCGCTGGGAAGAGGATGTCATGATCAGCTTCCTTGCCTTATTCGGCGTTTTCTTCAAGATAGGGATCTTCACGTTCGGCGGCGGACAGGCCATGATCCCGCTGCTGCAGAAAGAACTGGTCGTCAATCTGCTCTGGATTCCCATGAAGGAGTTTCTGGACTTCGTCGCCATCAGCGAGATCACTCCCGGCCCTGTTGCCATCAACATGGCGACCTTTGTGGGGTACAAGCTGCGCGGTCTCACCGGCGCGCTGGTCACGTCGCTGGGTGTCATCCTGCCCTCGTTCATCATCATCCTCATCATCGCGACCGTCGCACACACGTTCCGCACAAACCGCTGGGTCTCTGCGTTTCTCGACGGACTGCAACCAGTCGTGCTGGCCCTGCTCACCTATGCGATCTATTCCATCGCCAGGGGCGGGATCCCCGCGTGGTGGGGATACGTCGCAGCACTCGGCATTCTTTTGCTTATACTGAAGTA
>NZ_QXIU01000088.1:1455-4200 GCF_003570935.1 Candidatus Cryosericum odellii | reverse complement strand
AGCGTCCCTGCCAGGTCGAGCGCATCTGAGGCCGCCTTGACCGCGTCGCATGTCGCCCCGCCTTTGGCGCTGTCGCGCGCGAAGTTCAGCAGCTTGCGCGCCAGAGCCGAGGCCCGCGTGGCGGACTCCTCGATAGCAGTCATCGACACCGCGACGGGACTATCTTCAGGTGCATCCATCTTGGCCAGCGCCGCATTGCCGAGCACCCCCTGCATCATGTTGTTGAAGTCGTGGGTTACCTGCACGGACAGCTCCGCCACGCTGCGATAACGCGCCAGCGACAGCAGGCTTCCCTGCGCTTCATCGACCCTTGCTCTCAGGATGACCACACTCATGACGGCTGCCACGCAGTGCAGGCAAACCACAGATGGCTTGCCGACGCCCGTACTGTCGCGTGCAAACTCGGCGACCACCAGTCCAATGGTTTGCCCCCGGTCGCGGAGCGCTGCCACGCCGACCGCCGAAACATCGCCCTCATCCGCCATCGCCCAGCGCACCACGCCATCCGTCAGTACGGCGGCCAGCATCGAGGCCGCTACCACCGAAACTCTGATGCGCGCGAGCGTGTCACTGGGATTATGTCCTGTCGCAACAAGGTCCAGCTGGTCCTCGCCCTCCACCCTGCGGTAGACGGAGAGGAGCACCTTGCCAGTCACGTCACCGAGAGCCGCCTGGGCCTCCAGCACGGCCTGCTCAGTCGAAACTGCGTCCACCACGTGCACCATGCTCCGAAGGCACGAGCACGGGCAACTCCCAAGAACACCAGAAGCATCCGGCTCCTGCCGTGCCTGATCAGCCGGCAGTTCCACCATCGTTTTCCAGTTCCATTCCTTCATCTTGCCCCCTCTCGACTGTACTCTTATGCCCCGGTGTAGATGCAATGCACATATGGACTTGCCGCAGCACGTGCCAGCGCAGCATAGGAGAGCCGGAATTCCAGAACATCACCGGTGGCGACGTTGCTCTCCCCGTCTGAGATGTCGACAATCAGGTGATCACTGGACCCTCCCAGTACCACTGCACCGTCCATGACCGGCGTCAGTCCATCGATATCAGTGTCCATCTTGCCCAGGGCGACCACCGCCCGACGTCGCAGCCCCTTCGAGCTGACGCGCAACCGTGGGCCGGGACCTGCGATATCCGACCGGACCAGTCCCTCTGGCTCCGCCTGCTTATCCTGCAACTCGATGATTTCCGCCCGCAGAATGGCAGTGTCCTGACGGAGCCATGGGATAAACCTGCCGTCAGCCGTACTCGTCCCCAGCACCAGAGCCTCGCCAATGCGGACCTGGGTGATGCCGGCGGGCATGGCACCGTGCTCGACGAGCGCCAGCGTCAGTGTACCCCCGGTCGAGACAGTCTCGCACGCCAGTCCCAGCTGGTCACGCAGCGTCTGAGCGGAGCGCACCAGCAGTTGATGATTGCGCGGCGTCGCCTGGACACGGGCGAAGCACCCCAGGTTGGTAGCAACGCCGGCCACATGAAGGCCCGACAGCATCATCGCATACCGGGCAAAAGCAACCAGCTGGTCGGGGGACATCCCCTCGCGCCGGTCACCGACGTCAATCATGGGAACAACGTTGATGGTGCGGTGAGCAGCCCGAGCGGCGTCCGAAAGGCTCACCAGGATATGTCGCTCGCTGACGAGAATGCAGTCACAGGCTTCGACTGCGGCTTCCACCTGGCCAATCATCGGGGACCGGATCAGCATGCACCGCGATGCATCAGGGTTGTCTGCCTTGAGCCGTACAAGGTTCTCCACACGTGAATCTGCCACATGCACTAGTCCGCCTCGGGCGCAAGCGCGTACTACCTCGGAAGCTGAGCGCAAACTCTTAAGCACCGGGACGACCTCGATGCCAGCAGCGTTGCAGCGTTCTTTCAGCCTCCTCGCATTATCTGCGAGAGCGTCCAGTGAAATTTCCAGCTCTGGCAATGTTCTCATAGAAACCCCTTTCTTCACTCACCGCCGGTGGGAGCAGTTCTCTCCCCGGCACCGTGATCTGTGCTGGTCTGAGGTGACTGTGTCAATCGACCCTCCCGCGTCAGCCTCTCGACAACCGCGTTCTGGTTTCGGCGATACTCTCGGGCCACATACGGTGACAGCATAGAGTGCAACAATGCTGTGTATTTCATCCTGAAATGCACGACGTCGCCTTCGCGGAAGTCATAGTCGGTTTCTGTCACATCCAGAACCATATGGTCACTGGAGCTGCCGGCTATTGTAACACCGCCGTCCAGAGGTATCAGAGCGTCAGGGTCCGTGTCGGTGTATCCCAGCGCCACGACGGCACGCCTGCGGACACCGCGGTCCACGAGATGGGGTCGCCGGCCCTCCGCGTCCAGGCCCACCGCCCCATCGGGCACACTCGGCTTCTCCCGCACCTCGATGACCTCCGCCTCCAGTGTGAACGCGTCCTGACGCAGCCAGGGAATCACACGCGAGTCGGTGGTGCTGACACCCAGCAGCAACGCCTCTCCGGCCCGCAGCTCCGTCACCGTTGGTGACAACAGACCATGCTCTATCAGGTCGAGGGCTACCGTTCCGCCGGTCGATACAATTTTCAGGGGCAGCCCCGTCTCGCGACGGATACGCACAGCTGAAGCACCGAACAGCTCCTGGTTCTCGGCGGTGGGCAAAAGTCCGCTGATGCATCCCACATTCGCCGCCAGACCTACGGCCTCGACACCCGCGATCCTCGATGTGGCAAGGACGAAGGAGGTCAGTTCCGACATCGGAACGCC
>NZ_QXIU01000088.1:0-1429 GCF_003570935.1 Candidatus Cryosericum odellii | reverse complement strand
GCCAGAGCAGCTTCACCCAGCGCCTCCATGGCACTCAGCTCCGACATGAACGCACGATCGGTGATATGGGGAACCAGATGGATCTGTGAGCGCGGAGGTTGCCTGAGGAGCGTCAATTCCAGAACGCCGAACTCCTCCTGTCGCAGGCTGAGAAAGTCATGGACACGCGAGTCGCCGATACTGTGAATGCCGCCGCGCATGAACGCCTGAACGATCTCCGCGTCGGACGTCACACCTTTGGTGACCGCCACGACACCTAGTCCATGCTCCTGACAGAGTGAGTGGACCTTGGTGGCATTGTCGGTCAGACAATCAAGATCGACGACGACGCGCGGAAAACTACTCACTGCATGCACACTCCTGTCGGCAGCGCTTGCTTGAGGTGACAGCACTGCGATCTTTTTAGTGTAGCTCTCCCCTCAACTATGAAAAGACCAGGTCCCCGACCCGAACCCTGCCGCCGGCTTGTCCAGGGTCGTACCACATGAAACGAGATGGACGCCGGCCGAGGTCGGCGTCCATCGATGTTGGACTGAAATTGCAAAACGTCACACAGTCGCGCGCTGAGCCTCAGTGACCATCGTGGTCTCGGGCCGTTCCGCGTCGATGCGTTCGACGGCAGCCTGGATGATGCGGCCGATAAGGTCCTCATAGGATAGTCCCATCAGTTCNNGGGGATATCGCTCTTGCCCTTGGCCAGACCAGCCAACGGATTAATCTCCATGAACGATGGCTCGCCATTTGCGTCGAATCGCATGTCGATACGGGCGCAGTCACGACAATGCAGTGCCTTGAAGACACCCACGGCCAAGTTGCGTACCTTCTGGTATTCATCGGCAGTGAGATCGGCGGGGCACTCGGGAACGATGTATTTCTCCCAATGGTGCTTGATCTCCGGCGTGTAGAAGAAATCCTTCTCGGTCCCGTTCAGCAGCTTGAACGACATCACACCCAGAACCTCAGGCTCCCGGTTGCCAATGACGCCCACGGTAACTTCGCGGCCGGGAAGAAACTCCTCGATGAGGATGCTTGAGCCGGGATATGCTGCCAGCAACTCACCTACCTGGTTGCGGAGCTCGTCATCGCAGGCGACCCGGGAGTTGTCGTTGATGCCCATGCTGGAACCCTCGCAGGACGGCTTGACAAACAGCGGATACTTGAGAGTACCGGACTGGATGATGGTTTCTACTTGAACAGGATTGTCCACGGACCAGAAAGCCGGCGTGTTGATGCCGTGCTGCATCAGGACCTGTTTGGTCATCGTTTTGTCGAGCGCCAAGGACAAAGCCAGAGTGTCGGAGAAGGTGTACGGGATCCCCATCATGTCGAGGATGGCCGGCATCTGCGACTCACGAGCGCGGCCGTACAGTCCCTCGGCGATGTTGAAGACCAGGTCAACTGGCTGACGTTTCAGGCGCGCGATAGCGTC
>NZ_QXIU01000087.1 GCF_003570935.1 Candidatus Cryosericum odellii | reverse complement strand
TCTTGTCAATAGCATCGACCCCATTTGTCACCCGCATTATGTGAGTATCTGGACAAGGCTCTGCGTCAATGTTTGAGCTTCTTCTTGACCCCTGTAGCGCTCACAGCCTTCACTTCAGAACCAGACCCGTTATGATGCGAAGCAGCCCTGACAGGAGCGGGAGGAGCTTTTGAAGTACTACTCGGGCTGGTAGCCGCCACTGGAATCTTCACACTTCGCTTGGCGCCGACAGCCGGGGGCGCTGACCTGCCGAAGGTCCCACGCGCACCGGTGACTATGGCCAGCCGCTTTTCCACCAAACCCTTGCGGGCCTCAAGCGGCTTCAACAGCTCATCGCACGTCAGGTCGAGATTGATCGGCGTTACAGAGACGTAGTCGCTGACCAGTGCATAGCCGTCGCTGCCGGGCTTGGCATCATGGGGACCCGAGTTGCCGGCAATCCAGTAGTAGGCCCGACCGCGCGGACTGAACTGTTTCTCCACGAAGTTCTCATAGGCCCTGAACCCCTGTTTGGTGATCATGACCCCCTTGATGTCACTCAAGGGGACGTTGGGAACGTTGACGTTGAGGATGGCGGGCGCCTTGACCAGATCGGCATAGAACGCCGGTTCGGCCAGGATCTCCATGAGTACTGCCGCCGCCGTCTCGAAATGGTGGGGCTCCACGCCGTGCACCATATCCAGGCTGAGGGCGATGGATGGATGCCCCTGGCGCAGTCCTTCGAGAGCGGCACTGACGGTCCCACTGTAGAGAACGTCCACCCCGACGTTCGGTCCATGATTGCACCCGCTGATCACGATATCCGGCGGATTGTCCTTCATCACGTCGAGCAGAGCCACCAGAACGCAGTCGGTAGGAGTCCCGCGAAGAGCAAAACCCTTCTGACCGCACGGCATGGTCACCTCGCGGATCGGCAGGATATCACCCAGCGTAAGAGAATGGCTGGAGCCGCTCTGGTTACCTTCCGGGGCGACGACCGTGACGTCATACGTTGCTGCCAGTGCCGCTCCAACGGCGTTGATGCCGTTGGCAAAGATCCCGTCGTCGTTGGTGAGCAGGATCCGTATGCGTCGAGCCTTTCTGGTTGCGCTCATGTCAGCTCCTTAGAATTCGTATGTCACGCCTTTCCTCAATGTGATCGTGTCCTTGATGTACCCGTTCAGTGCTTCGGGCGCCTTGGAATGCATAGGCACCAGAACGCTGGGGTCCGCCCGCATGACCAGATCCCTGATATCGAGTTCACTCGCATGCCCGGGGGTAGCGATGCGGTAGAAGTCCATCCTGAAGTCCTTGACCCACTTCATGAGAACAGTATAGTTCGGATCGTACTGTCCGAGAGGTTCGCCGCCAGACTGAATGAAGACAGTATGGGGGGCGGGGTTGATCTCGACGAGCTCGCCGAGGTCGGGGAAATCCAGCTGCAGCATATATTTGGCGGGTTCCGCGGCAATGTCTACCGCGCGCAAGGCAGTCACCAGATACTCCTGCTCGAACAGCCGATAGTCAGGCGCCAGGTACTTGCCCGAACCACGTCTGGCAAGGTATACTTCGGCATTCTTGATGAGCCGCTCGAGCTCGCTGTCGAAACGGGCGAACTTTCGGGCCATCAGCATATGTTGGGGCTGCAGGACCATTGTCCGTCCCGTCTTCTCGGCGACGCGCAGGAACACCTTCAGTCGCTCCGTGTCGAGAATGTAGTAGTTGGTCAGCACGAGGCCGGGAGCTGTGCCGACCGCCCTCGTGGCGAGTTCCTGGATCTCACTCTCCATCAGCTGGTCGATACTGCCGAACCCCAGCCTGGTCCCCTCAGTGAGAAGAACCGTCTTGGCATGCTGCTTCTCCTGGCGCATCAGCTCGAAGAAGGTGCGCACCCGCTCCGGATGCTTGCCGTGCAGGCGATAATCACCCGTATAGATGATCGACGTGGCTCCACACCGCACGATGAATCCGAGGTTGCCCAGGATATCGTGGTCACTGCGGACTGGCAGGACTTCGCAGTTTCCGATGTGCACGACCTTGTCGTACTCGAACACGGTCACAGGGCGCTGATCCATGCGGAGGTCGAACTGGCCCGTTTCGTCGAAGAACCGCAGGACCTCAAGCGTTTCGGCGCTCATGTATAGCGGGACATTGACGTCCACCAGTGGCAGGAACCCGAAATGGTCAATGTGCCCGTGGCTCAGCAGGATGCCTCCCACCTTGCCAGTGTCAAGGGTGGCGCCAAATTCCTGCTGAAGAAACTGCGACTGGGTCGGCGGATATAGACCCGCCATCGGCGGCAGATTGCCAAACCGGAGATAGTCGCGGATCTGCAGGTACGCCGCCGGCCTCAGGCGATCACTGAAGTGCTCCATACCGCCAAAGAAATCCTTGCCGAAGTCGAGAAACAGGTTCGTGCCATTGTACTGCAGGAGAGTCTTGCTCCCACCTATCTCATTTACCGCACCGTAGAAGGTCAATTTAACTGACATGCTTCCTCCACGCAATCCAGGTACGAGCACGACCATCGTGCCCTGTGCAAAGCTAAGTATTATACCTTCATGCCCGCGCCCGACAAGTCGCCTGTCTCTTGCACGTGCCTGTGCTTTTCCGCCTTCGCTGGAACGATGGGGGAGCCATCTCCGTTGCAAACGGTCAGCCACGGACTAAACTTGCTGGGATACTAGGGTCTGCCGAGTCGAGGAGTGCGAGTTCTCCAAGACTCGCGGAAGTTCGTGCAGGAATGCGGCTCCTTGGCCCCTGTGCAAATCCGCAAGCGGAGG
>NZ_QXIU01000086.1 GCF_003570935.1 Candidatus Cryosericum odellii | reverse complement strand
CTTGCCACACTGCTGAAGCGCCAGGACTTCTGGAGAAAGGACCTGGTCGCCCTGGTCCCCGACCTCGCAGACATTGACGATGAACTGTTGGAGGAGCTGGAGACCGAGGTGAAGTACGAGGGCTACATCGTCCGCCAGCAGGCCAAGGTGCGCGACTTGTCGCAGCTCGAGAGCTACGCCATCCCGGAGGACGTGGACCTTGCACTGGTACCGTCCCTGTCAAAGGAAGGACGCGAACGCATAGTGGCAGCGAAGCCACAGACGCTGGGCCAGGCGTCCCGTCTCAGCGGTGTCCGCCCTGCCGACGTCGCCGTCCTGCTGCACCATCTGCAGAACCGAAGGCACACTGCAAAGGAATCACCAACCACTGATAATGGGAGCTAACTGATCAACGATTTCGGATAAGCGGCCGCCCCAGCACAACAGATGATCAGGCTCTACCGTCCCGCATAGAGTCCGGCAAGCTTGGGCATCTCGGCAAACAACGCGTTTGCTGCCGTATTGTCACCGTCGGCATTGGTGAAAACGATGACGCCGATGTCCCGCGAGGGTTGCAGCAGCACGAATGTGTCGAAGGTATCACACGTCCCGCGGTGCCAGCTCGTCGGAATGCCATCGACCAGCTCCTCGTGCCATCCACAGCTATATTCGAGAACGGGCTGGTGCAGGCGCTGGATGCCCGCCGCCGACAGCCCGTTCCCGTCGATATTTTCGAGTCCTGCCAGGTGCAGCCGGGCGAAGACGCTGTAATCCAGGATGGACATGCTGACGTCGCCTGCCGGGGCGAGGACAGTGGGCACCCTGTAATTGTCCGACGGGTTGTGCGGCGTGACCACGCCGTTCTTGATGCGGTGGCCCCAGGGTTCGTCGTCACCGGACAGGAGTGGCCAACCATACGCGGCTCGTATCTTCAGCGGACCGAACACACGCTGTTGCATCAGTTGCTCCCATGTTTTGCCCGTCACCCGCTCGGCGATCGCTGCGGCCACGGCGTATCCAGCATTGGAGTACCGATAGACACCTGCCGGGCCGGCGGGCGGGCTCGTCAGAAGCATGCGTGCAAATGCCTGCCGCTGCTGCGCCGGTGTCCCGGTGAACGGGGGAATGCTCACCCATTCGGGATCCGTCGTATAGTCTGCCAGCCCCGACGTGTGGGTCAGCAACTGTTCCAGCGTTACATTCTTGTATCGTGGATCCATGGCGGATGCAATGGCAGGGAACGCCCGAATCATCGTCATGTCCCAGCTGAGCTTTCCCTCCTGGACCAGCGTCAACAGCATTGTCGCTGTCATGGCCTTGGTCATGGAGCCTAGATGAAACAGGTCCTGCGATGTGACCGCGTCTGTACCGCCAGCCTTGCGCACGCCGCCCACCGCAACATCCACGACGCTGCCCGCGCGGATGACACAAATCTCCAGCGAGGGCAACCTATACGTCTCGCGGAGGGTGAGAACGTCCAACTGCAGCAAGGTGGGCCGCCGGGGGATGACAATACCCGCCAAGGGTGAGATAGGAGTCTCCAACTGCAGCGAGGTGGGCCGTGCGGGAATGACAATATCTGTCCGGAGTCGGGTGGGAGCGTCTGTGCGCAGAACCGGCCCAGTGAAGGCCCCCGCTGCCGTGATCAGCACCACAACCACCATGCTTGTCCATCCGTGTCTTGTACGTCTGTTCATTTATTTATTGTACCACTGGATCAACAGGAGTTTCTCCAGAAGAACCTCTCGCGCGTCTCGAATCCTGCGTGGGAGATTCGGCCGTTGCAGGAGAAGCCAAATCATAGTAGGATTGATTTGGAAACGCCTACGTGTCGGGAGGTCGTTCGTGAACATCGAGCTGGAGTTCGAGAGGGTAGACGAGGTTCTTGGGGTCGCACGCTCGCGTGGCGTGGAGCTGATCTTTGATACGGGCAATGGCATCGACAAACAGGGCCTGTGGCCGATGGAGGTCCTCGTAGCATCCCTGGGTGGATGCCTGAACTTGGACCTGGGAGCAGCGATGGAGCTGTCCGGATATCCCGTAGAGAAGCTGACCATGACATTACGAGGTCACCGGGATGACGACATTCCCTGCATCGACGCTGCATCGTGTCACATCGACGTGTGGTCGGCATCTCTGTCCCAACAGGCTGCCGAGGAATTGCTGTCGTATGCCCTGGGGTGCAGCACGGTCTACAATACGCTGGCCAAAGCCGTCAAGCTGGATGTCACCATCACCGCTCACTCGTCGTGAACATAGCTGGAACCTTCACAGTCCAATAGGTGTAATTGGAAACAATNNTGGAGGTACACATGACAAGAAGAACTATTGGACTCATAAGTATTATCCTGGCAGTTGTCGTCGGTATGGGCGCGTTGATGACTGTTCCTGCAGTATATGCAGAGACAAAGACAGTTGCCCCNNCGCTGAAAGCGTTGTACAAGCAGATCGGAGACACTGCCAAGCTGATCCGCGACAAAGTCAAAGCCGACAAGGCAGCTGGCAAGGATCTGACCACGTTTACCACTGATCTGAAGACCGCCCTGAAGGACGCAACACATAGAGCAGTCTCTCGCGGAATCATGTTGACCGAAGCGGAACGTACTGCGCTGGCTGCAATGCAAACGTCCATTCGTACATTTGAGCAGCAGCTGAAGACACAGCGAAAGGCCAAGGCGCCCCAGGCAACACTTGATGCAATCAAAGTGCAGATCAAGGCTGCCGTCACTGCACGTACTGCTTATCTCAAGAGTATTCGTACCGCTGCGCTGACAGACTACTCCAGCCGTCTCGTCACGCTGATTGCGAACGCCAACGTGAAGCTCACTCTCCTGCAAGGTCTCCTCGCCAGGCTTCCGTAACAGCTAGATAGTTCTGCATGACCGGCGGGCAGGTGCCATAGCACCTGCCCGCTTTCCCGTTTCCAGGGAGCTCTCGCGATCAGCAAAATGCATCTGGCAACGAAGATGCCCAGGTGCTATACTGCCATCAAGGTGGTGATGCCCATGAGAAGAAGCACTGTTCTCCCGTTGTTGGTCCTGCTCCTGTCCATCGCTGGCTGCAGATCCGGACCCATGGAGTCGCATGAGGGTAACGTCAAGGTCACACTCCCGGCTCGTCAGCAAGCGGTCACGTTCGTCAAGCAGACCGACGGCTCGTGGAAAGGTAGTATCCAGACGACCGGCAGCGCCCGTGCGTTTGAGGCTACAGTCAGCTGGGAAGCGACGCAACAGCTGTCATCTAACGTCCTGACCTCTCTGGGTCAGGGAAGCTTCATGACGTCGGCGGGGGCCCCTGAATTCGGGACGTTCGACCAGATGCTGATGCTTGTTGG
Organism: Candidatus Cryosericum odellii; assembly: GCF_003570935.1. Classification (GTDB taxonomy): domain Bacteria; phylum Caldisericota; class Caldisericia; order Cryosericales; family Cryosericaceae; genus Cryosericum; species Cryosericum odellii. The sequence goes on along the minus strand of NZ_QXIU01000086.1, from coordinate 69 downwards.
GGCAGCCTCGGAGCCGGCCCCGGACGGCAAGGGATCCCTGCGCATCTTTATTACCAGCATGAAGGATGG
>NZ_QXIU01000085.1 GCF_003570935.1 Candidatus Cryosericum odellii | reverse complement strand
TCCCCATATCCTGCCTCCGCGCCAAGGCCCAGTCTGAAACATGCTCGGCACACGCTCAGTGTATGCCTGCCGGGTAAACGCGCAAGAACGGCGAGCTCCCATAGTGCCCCGGAATGGCAGAGGGAGAAGACAGAAGCCCTCTTCCTCGATTCATGTAGTGTTGCGACGTATCCTAGCCGATGACGGCCTTCTCGACAAGGAGCTCGCCACGGGCGAAGCGGCGGAAGTTGTAGTGTTCGATGTCGATGCTGGGCTTGCCGTCGGCGACATACTCAGCCAGCAGCCTGCCGACGATAGGACCCATCATGAAGCCATGGCCCGAGTAACCGTTGGCTTGGAAGAAGCCCGGGACCTCGTCGATAGGGCCAAGCACGGGGTGGGCGTCGGGTGAGACGACGTAGTAGCCTGCCCACTGACGCATCAGCTTGACACCGGCGAGGCGCGGCACGATCTCGGTCGCCTCACTGGCGAATTTGGTGAGGAATTCGAACGTTGACTCGACGTCCGTAGCGTTCTTGTCGCCGGTGTCAGTGCCACCCACGACGTTGCCGCGGTATGTCTGCAAATAGTAGAGTGAGCCCTTGACCAGCATGGGGCCCAGGAATTGCTCGAGAGGCTCAGTCGCCATGATCTGGTGTTTGTCCAGTCGNNNNTTGCCCTGGGTCGTATGTACGGTGAACGTGTGAGCGGGGGTCGTCTCCAGCTGAAATACGTGTGTCGTAGTCAGGATGTCCACCCCCAGGCGCCGCGCCGCTTGCGCGTAACCGGTGACAGTGTCGAAGGGGAAGGCCATGCCNNTCCTGGCGGTCGACGATACGACTCATGACGCCGTGCTTGTTCTGGAATGCGACGTTCTGCTTCGCCTTCTCCACGAGTTCCGGCGTGTCCCACAGGAAAAGATAGCCGCACGCCTTGAAGTGGATGTCGTACCCCAGCTCGTCGGACATATGCGCCCACATCTCCTCAGCTTCCCGAAGCAGGGTAATCTGATCAGGTCCGGTGAACTGGGCGCGGATACCTGAACCACAGCGGCCGGTAGAACCACTGCCCAGGTAGCACTCGTCCAGGACCGCGACATCCTTGTAACCCCTCTTGGCAAGTTCGTAGGCAATAGCGAGCCCCGAGATGCCTCCACCGATAATGACGCAATCGTACTTACTTCTCATCGTCCACCTCCTTGCCCTTCACGAAGAAACCGATGGGCACGGGATCGATCGGAGGACGCGTCGTGGGGGTCATGATCTGGTCGAGCGTCCGGCCCGTTTCGCGCGCGAGGATCTGTGCTGCAAGCAGGATACACGTCTTGCCCTGGCATGGTCCGAGGCCGAATTTGGAGTAGCGCTTGAGCGACTGCAGGTCGGCATAGCCTTCGTGGATGGCGTCTTTGATCTCCTGCACGGAGATGTCCTCACACCGGCAGGCAATCGTCTTCTCGTCTTCTCTGGTCATGTCGTCACCCCACCTTGATGTTGCGCACCTGCTCACAGAGAGCAGGATCGTCGAATTCGACAGAAATGAGCGATGACCTGCTGACGTTGTCGGCAGGCAGGACAGACTTCACCGTCGCGCTTCCCAGCGAAGCTCCGTCGCGACCAAGCAGTGTAACCGTGCCACCTTTAACGGGCAGCGGCAAATATTCGTACGGAACCGTGGCCGACGGCTTCGCCTTCGACTTGTCATGGATGAAGATAGCAAGACCGGGGCAAACCTTGAGGCAGCTCATGCATCCCGTGCACTTGGCAAAGTCGACGTGCGGGATGCCATTGATGCCATCCATAATGATGGCATCGAACTTGCAGGCGCTGACACACGGGTTGCAGGGGATCTCCTGGATGCACTCGATGACAGCGACTGGTCCCTTCTTCTCACGCTCTTCGGGAGGGAGAAAGCCGTTCTCGCGCAGATATGTGATATCGATGATTCCAGTTTCAAAGTGGCTCATTCAAGCACCTCGACACATTTGAGTCCGATACAGATCTTGGCACCGAACGGTCCAGCCCGGAGGTCGTCCAGGTTGTGCCTGGTCTCCTTCTGCTCTTCGACCGGCACATCCACATGTCCAAGGTCGTACGCGGCCTGGAGTCCTGCGATCTTGCCTTCCATCATGGCAGTGGAGGCCTCTTCGATGCCGGAGGCGTCACCTGCGGCAAAGATGTCGGGATTGCTGGTACGCATCGCCCAGTTGCGCTTGGCGACCCAGCCGCCCAGCTCACCCGTATAGGCGAGATCCAGTTTTGCCTGTTCGAGAAGCTCGGTGGAAGGCTTGAGTCCCGCAGACAGACAGATCGTGTCGCACTCGATGCGCTGCTCGGTGCCAGGAATCGGCTGCCACTTCTCGTCAACCTCGGCGATGATCGCCGCTTCGACGTGGTCGGTGCCGACCGCTTCCAGCACGGTATGACGCGTCATGATGCGGACGCCGTTCCGGGCAATCTTGCTGGCATGGACGAGATACCCGCCAACGCGTGGCGCGCCCTCAATGACCGCGACGACCTCGATGCCGGCCTGCATCAGCTGGTAGCTGACGATGAGGCCGACATTGCCCGCACCGACCATCAGGACCTTGTTGCCGGGCTTGATGCCATAGACATTCATCAGCGTCTGCGCGGCTCCCGCCCCGAAGACGCCAGGCATGTCGTTGTTTTTGAACATGAGCATCTTCTCGGCTGCGCCCGTAGCGACGATGACCTTGCGAGGGTGGAAGAGAACCGCATGGTCCTGGTCGGCGGCACAGACAGCGCCCTGAAACCATCCAAACGCAGTGAAGCCGCTGTACACCGTGATATTGGGCATGGCTGTCACCTGCTCGATCAGCTTCTTCGCGATGGTGACACCACGCGTACCGGCATTCTCCTTCGCCGAACCGAAGAACTTATGCGTCTGCTTGACCAGCTGACCACCCAACTGGGGGTTCTGGTCCAGTAACGTGACCTGCGCACCAGCTTTGGCCGCCCAGAGAGACGCTTCCAGTCCGGCAGGCCCACCGCCGACGACGAGGACTTCTGCATCCTTCTCCTTCACGCCCTTCATGGCAGCCTGCACGTCGGGGAACTTGCCGTCGCCGTGCTGCGTCTCGACCTCCATCCCATCCCGGACCTGCAGGACGCAGGTACGCGTATTGGGGATACCGTCAACACGCATCATGCAGGATGAGCACTTTCCGATGGCGCAGAACATGCCTCTGGGACGGTAGAATCGGGAGGAAGTACTGTACTGTTTCACGCCGGATGCATACAGAGCCATCGCTACTGTTTCCTGGGGATAAGCGGCGATCTCCTTGCCGTCGTACGTAACGTGCACCGGATTTCCCCGGTTCCACGCAAGGATCGGATGCGTGGCAATACGATTGTCTTCCACTTTTTTCACCTCTCCGATGCGAATTGACTTTTTACACTTGCAGTATAGAACCACACACGCTTTTTTCTACAAGCCAGTGAAAAAACGACAGGCTGCACGACCCATGGAAACCCGCAGCATGGTCACAATAAGGAAGTACAGTTAGTCGACTCTTCATAGTCTCCCTCTTGACGGGCGACTTGATATTGTATTTTCCCAGACATCTATCAACATGATAAAGAACTATGGTTCCAGGAGGCACAACAGAAAAACAGACTCCGACAAAAGGGTACGGTACCACAGGCTCTACCGAAAAAGCTCGTGCACGACGATATCGATCTCACCACATTCGCGCGAGAAACAGGAGGTAAGAGAATGAGAAAGACCGTATCAGTCCTACTGGTTTGTATGCTTGCCGCAGTACTCTTCCTTTCCGGTTGTGCCAAGAAAACCGGTACCACCGGGCCCATCCAGATAGCACTGCAAGCTCCCATCACTGGTGATTATGCCTACGAAGGTCAAATGGCAAAACAGTCGGTCGAAGTTGCCACTGAACTTATCAACAAAGCCGGTGGTGTCCTGGGACGTCAGATCGCCGTCACGGTCGTTGATGACGGTTCCAACCCCAAAGACAGCGCAATCGCAGCCCAGAAGGCCGTCTCGATGAAGGTTGTCGCCGTCATCGGCAGCTACGGGTCTTCCGTCACCCAGCCGGCCGCAGACATCTATGAGAAGAACAAGATGGTCTCGGTAGGTTATGGCTGCACCGCGGTCGGTCTGACCATGGACAAGCAGCGCACGTACTTCTTCAGGACCTGCGGCCGCGACGATGCCCAGGGTTTGTTCTTCGCCAAGTACGCCGTCGAAACGATGAGTGCCAAGCGCATTGCCATCATGCACGACAACAGCACCTTCGCCAAGGGTGTCGCCGAGGAAGCCAAGAAGGCACTCCAGCCGTACCTTGATGCAAAGAAGACCGAAATCGTCTACTATGACGCCATCACTCCTGGTGAGAAGGACTTTTCGGCTGCCGTCACCAAGCTGCGCGATACCAAGCCTGATGTATGGTACTTCACTGGCTACTACCCCGAAGCCGGCCTGCTGATCCGCCAGGCACGCGATGCCGGGCTGACCTGCCCGTTTATTGGTGGAAATGCCGCCATCAATGATGACTTCGTCAAAATCGCCGGTCTTGATGTGGCCAAGGGCGCTCTCATGACACAGGAGCCTCTGGTCACCGATGTCACAACCACCATTGCTGGGCAGTTCCGTGACCTGTATCAGCAGAAGTTCAACGCACTCCCATCCAGCCCGTGGCCAGTCTACGCTGCTGACGCCTTGTACGCCATTGTGGGCGCCATCGGCAAGACCAATTCCACTGATGCAGATGCTATCGCCACCGCCATGCACACGAACATGACCGGAGTGGAAGGCGTCACCGGCCCTACCCTCTTCACCGCACAGGGCGACCGCAAGGACGTTCCCTACAAGATGTACGAAGTTGCAGCCGACGGAAAACTTGTCGTCCATCAACCGTAGTCTCAAATCCTGATTGAAGCGAGGTCACCATGGCCACGTTCTTTGAACAGTTGATAAATGGCCTGACCATCGGTTCGTTCTATGCACTGGTGGCACTGGGCTATTCGATGGTGTACGGTGTTATGAAATTGATCAACTTTGCCCA
>NZ_QXIU01000084.1 GCF_003570935.1 Candidatus Cryosericum odellii | reverse complement strand
TTCCTGATGGAGTGCTATGAGAACGGCATCCTCACGAAGGAGATCACCGGCGGCCTCGACCTGCACTTCGGCAGTGACATGGATGCGTTGGAGCTCATCCACCAGATCGGCGAGGGTCGTGGCTTCGGCAAGATCGCCGGGCTTGGCATCCATCGCCTGAAGAAACTGTTCATCGACGAGTACCATGCCGATGCTCAGTTCGTAAACGACATTGGCATGGAAGTCAAGGGTATGGAAGTGTCCGAGTACAACAGCAAAGACTCCCTGGCACAGCAGGGCGGGTACGCCATGGCGTCCAAGGGACCACAGCACGACGAGGCGTGGCTCATCTTCATGGACCAGGTCAAGGGCCAGCTGCCCACCTTCGCCGACAAGGCCGAGGCCCTGTCCTTCTTCCCGCTCTTCCGTACCTGGTTCTCGCTCATGGGACTGTGCAAGCTGCCCTGGAACGACTCAGAACCAAGGGACAACCGCGACCAGTATACCGGCCTCGAGGCCGCCAGGATCCCTGAGCACGTCGACAACTACCTGCTGCTCTACAAGGGTGTAACCGGCCACGTCCTCGATCTCGACGGCCTGCTAGCCCAGAGCAAGCGTGTGTATGACTTCCAGCGCCTGTTCAACCTGCGCATGGGACAGGGGACGCGCAAAGACGACTGGATGCCTTATCGTGGCATGGGTCCTGTCACTGAGGAAGAATACCTGTCCCGTCAGGAACGGTATGACAAGCAGTTGGTCGAAGCCGTAAAGGTGGACATCACGGGCATGAGCCTGCAACAGAAGATGGCAGCCCTGCGCGAGTACCGCGAGTCGCAATACCGCCAGCTTCAGGACGCGGTATATGCACGGCGCGGCTGGGATGCCGACGGAGTCCCCACGCTCGAGACAGTGAAAGCGGAAGGCATGGACTTCCCCGAACTCGCCGACCTCATCGAGAAGCACACACACAAAGCATAGCCTTCAGTCAGATCTGCCACATCAGAAAGCCCGGTCTCATCGAGGCCGGGCTTCTTGTTGTTCGGGAGAGGTGCATCGTCTGCAGTTACAGAACCCAGTTGAAGAAATACCCTACGATGAGAATACCGACTCCAACGACACCAATGAATGTTGCAAGCAACCTTGGCTTGAGAACGCGGCGCAGGATAATCATCTCTGGCATCGAAAGTCCAGTGACAGCCATCATGAAAGCCAGTGTCGTCCCCAGAGGAAGACCCTTGGCAAAGAGTGCCTGAACGACAGGAATGACGCCCTCGGCGTTCGAATAAAGCGGGATACCAATCAATACGGCGATAAGAACCGCAAAGGGGTTGTCACGACCTGCATATCTGGCCAGGAAATTCTCTGGAGCGTACCCATGGATGAATGCACCGATGGCGACGCCGACCGCCACCCATGGTGCCACTCTGCGGAAGATCTCACCTACGTATCTCCAGCTGGCGACTACGCGGTCCTTGAAGGTCATGGGAGCATCCCCTGCAGCGGCGCCGACCTTGATCTTGTACACGTAATCCTCAACGTACTTCTCCATATGAAGCCGACCGATGATAATACCCGACACAATTGCGATGAGGAGCCCAACGCCCACATACAGCAGGGCGACCCTGGCTCCAAACAGTCCCCACAGAAGTACCATCGCGACCTCATTGATCATGGGGCTTGCCACCAGAAACGAGAAAGTCACGCCGAGCGGTACGCCGGACTCCACGAATCCGATGAACATCGGAATGGCCGAGCACGTGCAGAAGGGTGTGATAATGCCCAGAGAAGCAGCAAGGATGTTGTCGACGAATTGATGCCGATGGGTCAGCGCCTTCTTGATCTTCTCGGCGGGTATCCAAGTTCTCAGCATCGCGACCGCAAACACGATAACGACGAGGAGCAGATAAATCTTGGGGATGTCATACACGAAGAAGTGAATGGCTTCCGTTATCAGGCGCCCCTTTGGCAGGCGCAGAAGCGTATAGGTAAACCAGTCGGCGAATAAGGTGAGCATAACAACCTCCGTTGATATATAGGTCTTCAAAAAAGGGCGGCTACCCGCCCTCTGGTTGCCTCGTCAGGCGCTGGCGCCGACGATGCTCTTCTTCGCTTCCTCAGGTGACAACACTCTGCCTGCGGACACGACCTTGCCGTCGATCACGAGAGCCGGCATGGACATGACACCATACGTCATGATCTGCTGCATGTCAGTTACGTCCACGACCTCGGCATCCTTGCCAAGCATTTCCAGTGCCTTGCGGACATTAGCTTCAAGCCCGTGACAGCGAGCACAACCAGAACCCAGAATTTCGATTCGCATGATTCCTCCTAGTTTGACAGCAACTCTTTCAGAGCCTGCATCAGTTCATGAATACGATCTTCGACTCGTGAGTAGTGTACGAATTGACCTTCCTTGCGAGCAGCGACAAGTCCCATCTCTCGCAGGACCCTCAAGTGATGCGAAACAAGATTCTGTGGAATGCCCAGCGAACGCTCGATCTCGCAGACGCACAACTCTCCGCCACGCAGAAGTCTGAGGACCTTGATCCGTTGCGGCTCCAGTAGAACCGACACCAGCTTCGCCTGCTCCTCGCAATCAGAGTTCCAGTCGGCAACTATGTTCTGTGTCCCACAGGCAGGCATGCGTTCATCCATGTCACAACTCCCATTGATTCAATCTACATTGATATGTTATATGAAGGTATTGCTTTGTCAAGACCCAGACGCTGGATGATGCGAACCTCCCGAAATCGACGCAGATCGCCAGGTTTGTGGAACCCCCTTGACAGACTCTTACTCGTCGCTATTCTGTATCGTATATGACCGATACAGTTGATGCAATAGTCATAGCGCGAGCACTGGGTGACACGACACGTGCCCGCATTGTCGCGTTGCTCCAACGCCGGGACCTGTGCGTCTGTGAGCTGACAAAAGTACTCGGTCAGTCACAGGCCAACATCTCTGGCCACCTCAAATTGCTGCTGTCCAGCGGTATTGTCACGTCCAACCGGCGCAGCTACTGGACCCACTACGCAGTGGCCGGCAACCTGCCGACAGATATCTCCCACTTCCTCAGCGCCATCATGCTGCAGACGACTGCACAGTATCCTGGAGATATGCTCGCATTGGAGCACCTTCCCCGTGACGTCTGCGCGTTGAAACAGCAGGAGAGGCGAAATGCCAGGGAGGGCAAGCAGAAACCGAAGTAGCACTATTCAACACACGGCAGCGCTTTCAACATTCAACAACACCTTGCGCCAAAACGGAGGTCAAAATGGAACGAAAAGCTGGTCTCGGCATCTTTCAGAAGTACCTGAGTCTGTGGGTGGTGGTGGCCATGGTCGCCGGCATCATTCTGGGCCGTCTCCTGCCAGGAGTGATAAGCGCTCTCGACAAAATGACTGCCTACAGCATCTCTCTGCCGGTAGCCGTGCTCATCTGGCTCATGATCTATCCCATGATGCTGCAGATCGACTTCGGCAGCATCATGCGCGTCGGCA
>NZ_QXIU01000083.1:4786-7276 GCF_003570935.1 Candidatus Cryosericum odellii | reverse complement strand
TTGGCCCTGTCTCTGATCATTGAGAACACTAACAGGACAGCGACGACACCATACAGAATCAAGTTCTCCACATGTACCTCTCCACATTGTATTTGCTATGTTTCCATTGTCGGCAACTTAGCAACCTTGTCAAGAGTGAATTTGACAAAGTTTCCGAACCTTGCAACAATATGATTATGACTGAACAAGAGAGAATACACTGCGAACTGACAGCACATATGTTCAGGGCCATGGCTCACCCCTTGCGCGTTTTCCTGCTGGACAGGCTCAGCACCAAGGCATGGTGTGTTTGTGAGCTGGCCGCTGAAGCGGAGGTCGACAAGTCCGTGGCGTCCAAGCACTTGTCTATCCTCAGAGAAGCGGGGCTGGTGGAATCGACGAGACATGGTACCCAGATAGAGTATTCACTTACAGCACCTTGCGTTCTGGAGCTGGCTTCGTGTGCCGAGGGAGCGGTCTTGATAAACCGGAAGAAATCCCTGGGCATCAATCCCGATCGGGAAGACCAAGGCATAGTCCAAGACTAGTAAACAAAGCAGGCTACCTAGCATCTCTTGACGCTGAGTAGCCTGCTTTGACCTGATTGCTCCAGTGAACTAGCGCGCCTCTCCTGCCTGCTCTTTCTCCCCGTTAAGGATCTCTCGTATCTTGGTCAGAAACAGGTCACTCGACATGCCACCGTAGAATGACCAGGTACCGTTCAATGCGGTCAGCGGTAGCGAGTATCCAGTTTCGACCATTTTGCGGGCCTGGTTGACCTGTGCGTCACTGTCCTTGATGATGTCGATGAACCTCAACGAGCACCGCTCCTTGATGTCGCTCGCGTCCAGCGACGTCCTCAGGCTCTCGAACATCTCGCCCATCGTCTGCGCTGGTGTGGCGCACCCGCACCCACCGCCACCGCACCCACACGACGAAGCTGCAGGATCCTCATCCCAAATGCCATAGACCTCGATCTCTACAACAGTTTCCGCCATTATGCAATCCCTCCAAATACGATTTTGTCCAGTGTGTCGAGTTTGTCGATCCCACGAATGTCACTGTCCATCATCGGGACCTGCAGCAATGCAGCCCCCGCAAAACGTCGCTTCATGTCGTCCAGATATCCCAACTGCATCTCTCTGCGCTTCTGGAAGAACGGCGTTGTCGCCTGCTCCTCGGCAATCAGCAGGTTCGCCACGACAAGCTGTGTCGCCACGCCGATTGCCGCCAACTCCTGAGATGCACGCTGTGCCTCCAGGATAGGGGTACTCTCCGGGTACATGACGAAACTGAATGTCGTCAGTTCGGGATCCCGCATCGCCCTGAGTGTCCGGTCAAACCGGTCTTTCTGCTGGCGGTCTCCTGCAGACATTGCCTCAGTGGCGCCGGTCTTGAGTCTGATCTGTTCGCTCCATTCGAGGGGCAATTCAAGCAGTCTCAGTGTATGCCCCGTCGGCGCTGTATCGAAGACGATGACGTCGAATCCTGGCGTGTTCGACAGGTCGATGAAACGCTGGAATGCAGCCATTTCTTCGGTGCAGGGAGATGCCAGATCCTCCGTCATCGTTCGAATAGTGTCTTCGCCGAACTTGGTCCTCGCGTCGTCAAGAATAGTCTTCTTGTAGTCCTCGGTCGCCTGCTTCTGATCGATCTTCGCTGCAGACAACCCTGAAATACCGTCGACAGGTTCGACCTGCTCCGTCACCTTCCTGCCAAGGACGCTGCCGGTATGTGCTGCAGGGTCGGTGGTCAGAAGCAGAGTCCGGTACCCCTGTCGAGCCATGTGGAGCGCGGTCAGGCAAGCGATGGTCGTCTTGCCCACTCCGCCCTTGCCCGCAAAGAACACTTGTCTGGTACCCTTTGCACTTGGATGTAACAGGCTCTCGACGTCAACCATTGCTGGTGCCTCCCTGAAACAGCATCGGAGCGCACTTGCGGAACATCGCTACTCCCTTGATCTCACTGTCCAACAACTCCATCGTCTGAACAGGCATGCCTGCATACAACTGCCTGGCGCGTTCCAGGTAGGTTTCCTGCATCTCGCGTCGCTTCCGGAAGAACGGATTCACTGTCTCAGCCTCCGGGATGAGCCCGTTCACGATGATTCTCGATGTCGCCACGCCCAAGGCCGCCAGCTCCGCGATGGAACGTGATGTCTCCTCGAGCGATGTCTGCTCCGCCTGCATCACGAAGACAAACTGCGTCCGGACTGCATCACGAAGTCGGGCTATCGCGTCGTCATACTTCTGTTTGCTATCCTGAATCAAGGCGACAGGGCCCATGCATGTCTGACCACTCCCCTGCGCACTGTCTCGAATGTGTTTGCTCCATTCGACCGGCAGCTGCAGAAGCCGCAGTGTATGCCCCGTAGGCGCTGTATCGAAGACGATGACATCCCAGTTGTCGTCTTCCATGAAATCGGTGAACTTGTCGAACGCGGCCATCTCCTCGGTACAGGGACCGCTGAGCTGTTCTTCCACAACCTTGAGCATCTCGTCGTCAAAGAGC
>NZ_QXIU01000083.1:0-4759 GCF_003570935.1 Candidatus Cryosericum odellii | reverse complement strand
ACGTGATGGCCAATGGGCTGCTCGAATACGTCAGCCAGGTTCGATGCCGGGTCGGTCGTAACAATAAGCGTTTTCCTGCCATTGTCCGCATAGTGAACCGCCGCTGTACACGCCATCGACGTCTTGCCGACGCCGCCCTTGCCTGAGAAGAAAATATACTCAGGATTCATGTATCCCTCCGTTCAGTGCGGCTCTCATCTCGTCGTACGACGGATAGTCTCTGGTCTTGACGACCTTACCGTCGACGGTGGTCACCGGAAGAACCTTCTTGCCGTTACCTGTCACGAGCTTGTAGACGTCGGCATTGTCGCGGAACTTGAACGGCCGCTGGTTGATTGCATACCGTTCGACCACGAGACCAGGTTCCTCGCCCTGCAGACGTTTAAGGTCCTCAGTCAGGTGAACAAGACGCTCATCGACCGATGGTCCACACAAGCCAGTGGTGCAACACATAGGTGGTTCATAGAATTCGATTCTCAACGTGACCTCCCGAATACCGAATGTTGTGAAGATGTGGGTTAAAGCGGCTCAACCGCCTACTTCAGGTTTTCCGATGCAACGTGCGCGGGCGCGTAGCACGTCTGTTCCTGGAATCAGTACGACACAGGAAGACCGGCGTGTCTGTCAGTCGTGTCCGGTCCTCAGGAAACTTGGTCTGAACTTGGTCTATGAGAAGAGACACGAACTGGAGGGCCTCGGGCGGCAAGTCTCCACGAATCGTGTATAGCGTCCAGTAGCTCTCTCTGGAAGTCGACAAGAGCCCCGCATCGAGAAGGACACGCACGTGGTCCGACACGGTCGCCTGAGACAGACTCAGAGCAGCTTTCACCTCACAGACGCATAGAGCCCGCACGCCAAGGACACCGACAATGCGCGCACGTGTTTCATCCCCCAGCGCCTTCGCAACAATAATCATGTCTATAGTCCCCGTACTGCTCACTCGCATCGCCATTCTCCAATTATATCGTCCACTTCCGATTTAGAATATGTCGATCTGTGGACATGTCAAGAACAAATCTTCTTCCTTTCCCAACGAAGGCAGAGATTGGGAAAGCGCCCCTCTGCATGAGGGGCGCTGACGGGGGTGTCTATTGTCTGCAGAGGGTCTGGTTTCCGCTACCGCAGCAGATCAGAACGACTGTTGTTCGGTACGCGCGATGATCTCCTCCTGCAGGCCAGGCGTCAGATCGCAGAAGTAGTCGCTGTAGCCGGCCACACGGACGATGAGGTCACGGTGCTTGTCCGGCTCGGCCTGGGCGGCACGCAGCGTCGCGGCGGTCACGACGTTGAACTGGATGTGATGCCCGTCCAGCGTGAAATAGGAGCGGATCAAGTGCGTAAGAGCACCGAGCCCCACATCCCCCTCCACCAGTGACGGCGAGAACTTCTGGTTGAGCAGGGTGCCGCCGGTGCGTACATGGTCCATGCAAGCAGCTGAACGGATGACGGCGGTCGGGCCTTTCCTGTCGGCCCCTTGAACAGGTGATATGCCATCTGACAGCGGCTGCCATGCGCGGCGACCATCCGGCATTGCGCCGGTCACCGAACCGAAGTACACATGAACTGTTGTCGACAGATAGTTCACATGATACGTTCCGCCCTTGGTGTTGGGACGACCGTCGATCGCGTCGAATATCACATCAAAGAGCCGAGCAAGGATATCGTCGGCAGCCGGGTCGTCGTTGCCATACTTGGGTGAGCGGTTCCACAGCAGCAGCCGCGTCTTTTCATGATCCACAAAGTCGGCGTCAACGGCCGCCAGGATCTCGCCCATAGTCAGGTCCTTCTGGTCGAAGACATGCGCCTTCAATGCAGACAAGCTGTCGGTACAGCTCCCCGGTGCCGTGACCTGGATATACGTCGAATTGTACCGCGGGCCACCGTCGTTGTAGTCACGCCCCCGCGCAATGCAGTCCTCCACGAAAAGCGACAGGAACGGTGCCGGCATCTGCTCGGCATACAGCCGCTCGATAACGTTGTTGCCGCGCACCTTGATGCCCACGAAGTGATGCAGCTGCGCTTTAAATGCTTCAAACAGCTCTTCATAGCTGGCAAACGTTCGCGGATCACCCGTGTGCAGACCGATGACCTTGCCTGTACGTGGGTCCAGACCGTCATGCAGGGTCACTTCGAGGATCTTGGGCAGGTTCAGGTAGCCAGTGAGGATGTATGCTTCACGGCCGAACGCCCCGGTTTCGACACAGCCGGAAATACCGCCCATGCGGGCATCGACCACAGATTTGCCCTGGCGGAGGAGTTCCTCAACGACCATGTCGGCATTGAAGACTGAGGGCTGACCCCAACCTTCGCGGATGATCTCGGCGGCACGCCTGAGGAAGCGGTCCGGGCTCTTGCGGCTGAGCTGGATGTTCGAGGACGGCTGGAGCAGGTGCATGTCGTCGATGACGTCGAGCAGGAGATAACTGACGTCGTTCACACCGTCAGAGCCATCGGGGCGCAGTCCACCCACATTGATATTGGCAAAGTCCGTATACGTTCCGCTTTCGGCAGCCGTCACACCCACTTTTGGCGGCGCAGGCTGATTGTTGAACTTGACCCAGAAGCACTCCAGGAGTTCCATGGCCGACTCGCGCGTCAGTGTGCCGTCCGCAAGTCCCTTCGCGTAGAACGGCTCCAGGTGCTGGTCGAGGCGCCCGGGGCAGAACGAATCCCACGTGTTGAGTTCGGTCACGACACCCAGGTGCACAAACCAGTATGCCTGCAATGCCTCATGGAATGTGCGCGGAGCATGCGCCGGAACCCAGGAACAGACCTCGGCAATGCGCAGAAGTTCCCCTTTGCGCACAGGATCCTGCTCTGCCTCAGCCATCGAGCGCGCAAAGTCTGCATTGCGCTCTGCATAGCTCATCATCGCGTCTGCAGCAATGGCCATTGCCTGAAGCTCTTCGCGGCGCGCGGTTGCCTGCGGGTCGTTCAGGAAGTCGAGGCCCGCAATGGCGTCTGCCGCCTCCTCTTTCAGCTCCAGCAACCCCTTGTGATAGATGACATCGCCCAGCACCGTATGGCCCGGCGCGCGCTGTTCCATGAACTCGGTAAACACGCCGACTTCATAGGCATCCTTCCATGCGGGTTCCATCAGAGCAAACATGCGGTCACGCATAGACCGCCCGTTCCATGCAGGGATGACCTCTTCCTGCTGGATGCGGCGACCCTCGTCGTCGACCTTGTAGGAGACCTTCTCCCGCGTATCGAGGACAGTGAGGTCCTGCATGCTGTGACAGCACAGCTCCGGAAAGGACGGCACGGCTTTGGGCGCGGGACCACGTTCGCCCACGATCAGCTCGCCAGGCCCCATGAACAGCTGCTTGTGTTCAAGAATGTACTGCAGGAGACGTGCGCGGTAGACAGGTACCGACAAACCCCGCGCCTGCCGGTCGAACTCCGTTACCAGGTGCGCTCGCTCCAGGGACAGCCGAGGTACTGCGTCAAGACTCTCCTGGCGCAGACGTGCAACACGCTCATTCATACTATCCTCCCACCGACGCTTCGATGCCGGCGTCCGCGAACGTGCGCCGGATGTTCTCCATGGCTTCCGCTGAAGGAGGCTGCAGGTCGGCCAGTTGGTACGGCCTTCCAAGCCTCCGGTACTTGTCCGTCCCGATGCGGTGATAGGGAAGCAGGTCAATCTCGCGCAGGCCCAGCCGACGCATCATCGCAATCATCAGACTAACGTTCTCACTGTCGTCGTTGACCCCCGGTATCACGGGAAACCGTACGATAACATGGGCATGTGCCGTTGCCAGCGCTGCGAGGTTCGTGAGGATTGTCTCGTTTCCCACGCCTGTGGCTTCTCCATGTCGCGCCTGGTCCATGAGTTTGACGTCGTACAGAAACAGGTCGACCTTGTCCGCCATCCCCAGCAGGTCCTGCCGGTCAGTCATCCCGCAGGACTCGACTGCAGTCGAGATGCCTTCGTCCTGACAGGCCTCGAGCAGACTTCTCAGAAATGCCGACTGCATGAAGGGTTCGCCACCAGAGAAGGTGACCCCGCCGCCCGATTCCTCGAAGAAAACGCGGTCCCGGACGAGCTCGCTCATCACTTCTGCCACCGTCATCATCCTACCCGCAATTGTCCTGGCCCCGGCGAGACAGGCATCGACACAGCGTCCACATGCGGTACACGCGTCAGTGGCCCCAGGTACTCCACCCTCCAGGATTGCCGCATGCGTCGGGCATACTGTCAGGCAATCCTCACACCCGGTACACCGTTCCGCTGTGATCATAAGTTCGGGGCGGGAGCCCTGGCTTTCGGGGTTATGGCACCATTGGCAAGCCAGCGGACAGCCCTTGAGGAACACGACCGTGCGGATCCCCGGCCCGTCATGTAAAGCATAGTGCATGATGTTAAAAACGATTCCATCCATAATGATATTCTAGCATAACGTCTTAGAAGTCCATGTGGATATTCATCATGGGATACAAAACGTAACCAAGCTGGAGTGATCACCCCAGCCTGGTTACTCGCAATATTCTGGAATGTCTTAGTGCACGATCACCAGGTCCTTGCCGAGATCAGTGATAGGCGTGCAGCCGTTCTCTTTCACGATGACCGTATCCTCGATGCGCATCCCGAAGTGATTGGCAATGTAGACACCAGGCTCCACAGTCATGACATACCCGGGCGCGAGCGTTGTATCGGAGTATGGCGAGAAACGCGGATCCTCATGGATCTCGAGCCCGACACTGTGGCCGAGGCCGTGGCCAAATCCAAGACTGTCCTCTGCCAGCTTGGCACGGA